>NZ_JBFFKR010000245.1:0-5275 GCF_041555295.1 Ancylomarina sp.
ATACCTGGCTCCAATTGTTTTTGGTATAATTTCGGTGATGACCAAAATTAATAAGGTTAAAACAGCGGAAACAATTCCAAACGAAGCCGCTCCAAAAACTTTTACGGCTTGTACACCAACACCAGCTGCTCCAATGGTATGGGCCACTGTATTTAGCGATAAAATTGCAGATAAAGGTTTGTCAATATTGCTTTTTAATTTGACAAATGTCTTGGCCCAGCTATGACCTTCCTCGCTCCTAACAATTAAAAAAGATTGAGGTGTGGAAAGTAGGACAGCCTCCGCTATAGAGCAAAGAAAGGAAACAACGAGAGCTAGAAATAAATAAAACAGAAGTAAGACCATATGTTTTCTTCTAAATTTACAATATTATAGATTATTTATAATGATTTTGCGCACTTTATTAAACACGACTTTGAATAGCAATTACAAAAAATAAGACAAACAAAAGGCCGACTCACGCGAGCCAGCTTTAACTATTGAAAATATCTCAGATTTAACAAATCACTTCACAGTTCCTGATGGTTCTTGTAGAACTTACAACTTGGTTCACGATCCATTAAGAGCTTTCAACGAAAAATTGACTAGCATAGGGCATTTTTTTTAGAACTGTACTACACTTCTAGCATCCTCAATAAAACAAAAAGAGAGTGCAAAAAAATATGAAAGTCGTATAACATAAATATAGCCCCTGGTAGATTGTTTATCTTTTCTTAAATAGGCTAATAATAAATAACAAAATTGCAGCCCCAAAAAAAGCAGTAAGTAAGGCCCCGAATAAACCCGATCCAAAAGTGAGCCCCAGCTCTCCAAACAACCAGCCACCAAACATAGCGCCACAAATACCAACCAAAAGATTAACAATCAAGCCAAATCCACTTCCTTTAATCAATCTACCAGCAAGGAAACCTGCTACTATACCAATAATAATAAACCAAATTAATTCCATAGGTAATTTAATTTTATAGGGTAAAACATAAAAATATTGTGTCAAGTTACAAAAGATTTTAATTATACTCGTATCGATCGTTTTTTATAGACATCAGTTTAAATGTCTTATTAAAGCTTTTATTCATTCGGTAAAAACCTAATTGGGGAAATGTATTACCGTGGATAAAAAGAATAAAACAACAAAGCCGACTCGCTTGAGTCGGCTTTAACTATTGAAAATATTTCGTTCTTAAATTTCTTAATTCGCATACTGCAATTGAATCAGTTTGTTGTATTTGCCCTCTTGCAGCTTCATTAGATCGTCGTGCGTGCCCTGTTCTACGATTTCACCTTGTTCCAATACGACTATCTCATCCGCCTTTCTAACGGTCGATAAGCGGTGCGCAATCACAATGGATGTTCTCCCTTTCATGAGTTTCTCTAGAGCTTCCTGCACCAGCTGCTCCGATTCTGAGTCCAATGAGGATGTGGCTTCATCCAAAATTAATATTTTGGGGTCTTTTAAAATGGCACGTGCTATGGCTATACGTTGACGTTGTCCACCTGATAGCTGGGTGCCACGCTCACCAACAATGGTATCAAATTTTTCGGGAAAGCGCTCGATAAATTCTAAGGCATTAGCCTTTTGTGCTGCTTCGTAAATTTCCTGTTCACTGGCACCAGGCTTTCCATAGGCAATGTTTTCACTGATACTTCCTCCAAATAGAAAAATGTCCTGAGGCACTAAGGAGATCTGACTTCTTAAGGCAGATAAAGGAAAATCATGACTATCGTGCTCATCGAAAAACAAACTGCTTTTGGGTGGACGGTGCAACATTAATAAAAGTGAAGCCATGGTACTTTTCCCTGCACCACTGTGCCCCACAAGGGCGATCATCTTATTACTTTTAATTTCTAAATTGATATTATTCAGAACCCCTTGCTCACTTCTTGATGGGTAAGCAAAATTCAAATTTCTCAGACTAATTTCTCCCTGCATTTTGTATTTGGGATCAATCTGGTTAATATCTTGAATGTCTTCAGGTACTTCATCGTAGATCTTGAACAGATCTTCAGTCGCTCCAATAAATTTCTGAATATTGGTATACACATTGGCCAGTCCGCTAATGGTACCCCCTACAAAAACAGAATAAATAACAAAAGAAAATAAATCTCCAGCCTGCATTTCACCAGCTTGCAATAA
Source organism: Ancylomarina sp. (assembly GCF_041555295.1). NCBI lineage: Bacteria > Pseudomonadati > Bacteroidota > Bacteroidia > Marinilabiliales > Marinifilaceae > Ancylomarina > Ancylomarina sp. Next base: position 2,135 of record NZ_JBFFKR010000245.1, read on the forward strand.
ACGAGAACCTTGCCATACCATAGCGGCAATGGCACCAAATAAACCGAGAATAATAAAAGAGGAAAATGCCCCTCTATACTTGCCTCTGGTCATGCCTAAATCAGCTATTTCTATGGTTTTCTTTTTGTATCGAGCAATTTCGATAGATTCATTCGTAAACGCCTTAACAGATTGGATGCCTTGCAGAGTTTCTTCGATGATGGTATTGGAATCGGCCAACTTGGTTTGCACATCTTTAGAGAATCTCCGAATAAACTTACCAAAGAACCTCGCCACTATCATGGTAGGTGGTAGCGTAATCAGCATAAAAGCTGTTAGTTTTATCGATATAATAGCCAATAGCGTAATACCACCTGTAATAACGATAATCTGTCGGATAAATTCAGCCAGAGTACTGGTCATGGTTTCCTGAAGAAGAATTACATCGGCTGATATTCTACTGTTGAGCTCTCCCACTCGTCTTCTTTCAAAAAACTGCAAGGGCAGCTTGATTAAATGGCGGTAAGTGGCTTGTCGCAGTGCAGCAAGCGAGCGTTCTGTTACGTTTACGAATAAGACAATGCGGAAATATGAAAAGGTCGCCTGAACGATTAAAACAAGAGCAATCAAAATAGCCGTTTGGTTCAAAGTTTGCCCCAGCGTGGTGTTATTGCCCGTATTCACCAAATCACCCAGCAGTTTTGGGAAAGCCAGACTCGCTAAACTTGAACCCAATAAGAAAAAGATCCCTAGAAAGTACTGTCCACGGTAGGGTTTGATGTATTTATAAAGCCTAAAGGCATTTCGTATGCCACTTCTATTTATTTTCCCCTTGGGAACATTCGATGTATCTGCTGTATGTGTTCTTGCCATTCTTTAACGTTACTATTTGGTTTCAGTCTTAATAATACGGAAATAAGCCGAGATAATGATCTTTCAGGCAGTTTTTTATTGGCATTATGATCTAAAAACAAACCTGACAGCTTAATCTACATCATGTAAATTAAACTGTCAGGTTTTTGGTTTGCATTCGCAAAGCACGAGCTACAAGCTTGCGCTAACAGGGGTTAAGAGTTACTGTTTGTTTTTCTTATAGAAAATCTGATTCAACTAGTAAGGATTCCAGTTTAGCGATAGTATTATTCATGAATGAATTCCTTTGTAAAATCATTTTTTGCTATCATATATATAGAACCCAACTATATTTTTGTCTTTATCTATTGTAATCCTTTTACAGACTCTATGATATTGATGTTCAGATGTAAGAGCAGCTGATGGAATAGCCGTTTTATTTGTATTCTCAATTAAATAAGATACCACAATCTCCCAAATTTTCTCGTTTGCTTTATACTCGGCCTGTTCAAGACGAAAATCCGGAGTTTCTAAAGCCGATAAACCTTTTAGTTGAATCTTTGCGATGTCAAGTAATTCTATTAAAGTCATTGTTCTAATTTGTTTTGTTGGTATTAGTCATTAAACACAAGAGCTAATAGTACGCGTAGCAGAGGTGTGCTCTTCGTTTTACACAAGATACTATAAAAAAGATTAGCATGATAGTGTATCCTCCACGAGGAATGATTTTCATATTGCATTCATAGGCTACAATTGTATAAAGCTGCGTAGCACCCTTACCTAGCTTACAAACGCAAAATGGTCTTCTGATATGTAATCGGAAGACCATTCTTTATTTTTATTGAATGTTGCATTATTCTCTCAAAATAAATGCTTGTTGGCACATTACCTTGTCCTTATAGATAATCTCAAAAATCCATTCCCCAAACTGCATTTCCCAATCAAATTCAAATGTATAGAAGTCATAAGCTAACTCATCATTATAGCCATCTTTTTCTTCTGTACATACCATAAATTGCTCCTTGCTAATTGGATTCACCAACTTAGGATGTCTAATCCTGCACACAAAATCAACCCATTCCGCTTCTTCTAAATCATTTTCGAACTGATAACTTATCCCAAAGCTCAAACCTATCTTAGGATTAATGACATCGGTTCTTTCCAAAAACTCCATATCGTCGGAATGCAAAAAGTATCCTGTAGCACTACCCGGTTCAATATCTTTCTTTGTTTCTCCAATCGCTTTACAAATTCCGTAATCAACTATTTTTATATCCATTATTGCCATTTTAAACTACTTGATGCTCCCACTTTGAAAGAGAGCGGCAAAACTACATTTTTTTTTGTCACAATTTCTAATTTGTGTTAACCTTAAGCTTATCTCGAAAAAACGGACTCTATTCTGACTAAGAAAGAACTGACGCAGCTTATGCATTATTGTTTAGGGGTATTTAGATAGAAATACCTCTACTATTCATCACAAAATTTATCTTCTCTCCATCTCAATGCATTACTTATAATATAATCTCTAATTCTCTGTAGGCTTTCATCATTCCGAATAATGTGATCGTGGAATCGACTTTGCCATGCAAAATCGGCGTGAATTTTTCGGGCGTTTATCGTACATATTCGTTTATATTGATTGATAATAACCCCCAAGGATCCAGGGTTCCATTTTTCTGATGCCATTGTGGTGGTAGAGACGCCCAAATTGGGCGCCTCTACATTACGTTTATCATTATATCCCCATCATTAGGTTTGTTGATTATGATGATGCCGTGCACATGATTTGGCATGATTACACATTCATCCAATTCGACAAATGGAAAATGTTCAGGTATATCCTTCCAAAATTTATTTGCCATATGTCCTATTTCTGATAATTGCACTAAACTATCAAACTGCGCACAACACACATGAATTATAGCGTTTGCCTTCATTCTTTTTTAGAAATATTTAATTTACCTGATAAACGCCAGTATCACCAGTCTCCAAATATTTTTGAATGATATCTATTTCTTGGAGTGCTTCTGTTTTTGTTTTATAATACCCTACAACTTTTACGCTAGAAGTCCCTGCAATACTGCCTACTATAGCAAACTTCAACTTTCCTCCATAGTTTCTAGTAATTGAAAAACTTGAAGTTTGTATCAACTGTTCTTTATCTTGAGTTCTTATCCACATAATATTAGTGTTAAAAATTTGTACACATCTTAATCAACCGATGCGTATGGTCTTTCATTCTTTATTATCAATTGAAAATCGAAGAAGTCATATTTATATTTACGACTCAAAATTCATATCCTTATA
>NZ_JBFFKR010000246.1:0-5272 GCF_041555295.1 Ancylomarina sp.
ATTCGTTTTATTAAAGGAGAAGGTGTCGGGACAGTCACCAAGGCAGGTCTGGAAATGCCAATAGGTGATCCTGCAGTAAATCCAACGCCTCGAAAGATAATTGAACGAGAGCTAAATCAGATCTTGAATAAATACCAATTAACGAAGGGTGTTGATGTTTCAATCTTTGTGCCCATGGGAGCTAAGCTGGCTAAAAAAACCTTTAACCCTCGTTTGGGAATTGAAGGTGGTATTTCAATTATTGGAACGACTGGTATTTTAAAACCCTTCTCGGCAGAGGCCTATGTGCAAACCATTAAGAAACATGTGCGTTTTGCCGTTGAGAATGGCAGTTCACAGGTCTTTATCAACTCGGGAGGCCGATCTGAGCGATATTTGAAGCAAAAATTTCCTGAAATGCCACAGCAGGCCTATATCCAATACGGAAACTTTATAGGTGATACCATTCATGCTATAAATGGGAGTGGTGTTGAAAAGGTGAGTATGGGTATTATGATGGGGAAGGCTGTGAAGTTAGCGGAAGGTCATTTGGACACGCATAGCCAGAAGGTTGTTTTTAATAAGGATTTTTTGATCCAGATTGCCAAAGAATCGAATTACGATGATTCCTATATCGATCAGATAAAAGAGGTGAATATGGCACGCGATTTAGAGGGTATTTTCCCTTTTACTGAGGATGAGGTTTTTTACAAACATCTTAAGAAGAAATGTTGTCAGGTTCTGGAGAAAGAGATTGACGATTACAAAATTGAATTGCTCCTAATGAACATCAAAGGTGATATAATCTGACGATGAGTTGATACACCGATATGATGATGTGTTAATGTGATTCCCCTGAGCGCGTTGCATTGAGCGGAGTCGAAATGGAGTCGAAGGGTAAAACGAAGTTTAAATATCAGACGCAGATTAACGCTGATTTTATATGATTTTAAAATAACAGGAGCTCCTGATGATTTGTAATTAGCAGGTTTTGACTGAGGGATTTGTAATCCCGTAATAGACGAAAAAGGGTTGATCCCAGATATCAACACATCATGACAAACATTAAAAGAATGAAGAAACTTTTTATAATACTAGCGATACTGTCACCCATCCCTGCATTTAGTATGCATATAATGGAAGGCTTTTTGCCAGCTTTTTGGTCCATGTTTTGGTCTGTGGTTTACCTGCCCATATTTATTATAGGATTTAGAAAGATTAAACAGCTTGTCGTTGAGAAACCAGAATTGAAATTGCTTTTAGCCTTGGCAACGGCTTTCGCCTTTGTTTTATCAGCTCTGAAATTACCATCGGTTAGTGGTTCTTGTTCGCACCCTACAGGAGTGGGATTAGGAGCTTTACTCTTTGGGCCTTGGGTGATGTCAGTGATTGGTGTTTTGGTGCTTTTGTTTCAGGTTTTACTTCTGGCGCACGGTGGTATCACAACCCTTGGAGCCAACGCTTTTTCAATGGCCTTTATCGGCCCGGTGTTTACTTGGTTAATATTCTCTCTAAGTAATAAGATGGGCGTTAATAAGAAAGTCGCTGTGTTTTTAGCTGTCTTTGTTGGCAATATGGCAACCTATATTTGCACCTCGGCACAATTGGCTTTCGCACATCCTGATGTCGTAAATGGCGTGACTACAGCCTTCTATAAATTCGTTAGCATTTTTGGTCTGACTCAAATTCCTATTGCCATAATAGAAGGTTTGCTGACTGTGGTGATCTTGAATTTATTATCCGATCATGTGCCTATGCGATTCGACTTCTTAAGTCAATATAAAAAGAGAGGTTAATTAGCTGATGTGTTGATGAGATAATATGGTGATTTGATGATATAAATTAGATATGATGAGTAATAAAACAAGTAACCTGCTTTTGATAGGTGCCATAATATTAATTGTGGTGCTAACCTTATACTTTTTCCCTAATGCTGAATTTGCAGGAGCAGATGGTTTGGCTGAGGATTATATCACCCAATCACAACCCGATTATAAACCCTGGTTTTCGAATGTTTGGGAGCCCCCAAGTGGCGAAATTGAAAGTCTATTGTTTTCGTTGCAAGCCGCTATCGGTACAGGTGTTGTTGCCTATGTGATTGGCTACTATAAAGGCAAAAATAAAGCTATCAAATGATGAGTTTTGAATAAAATCTTAATCAACAATTATAATTTATAATTCTTAACTCATAATTCAATATTAAACGTGTTTATAAGCGAAAAATACAACCTATTGCAAGCCAAACTCACCTGGCATCCTTTCGAGAAGTTTACTTTTTTTGTAGCTTTTCTATTGGCTAGTTTGTTGACGCAAAATATTCTGACGCCCTTTTTAGTTGTGAGTTGTATTTCGGCTTTCTTTCTTTTCCATGGCTTGTCGGTTAAAGCCTTACTGCAAATTGCTGCACTACCCATGAGTTTTATGCTGGTAGCCGTTGTGAGTATCATTTGTATTATCAGCAGAGAAAGCTTCGAAGCTATTTATAGCACTCAGATTGGCAACTATTATATTGGTTTTTCCCAAGTCAGTTTGGATACTGGGATCTTCATTATTGGAAAGGCGATGGGAGCTATGTTTGCTTTCTATTTTTTGATTTTGACAAGTCCCATAGATGAGATTGAGTATCTGCTTAGAAAGATGAAATTGCCCGATCTACTTGTTGAGCTTTTTGTCCTTTCGTTTCGCTTCATCACCATCTTATTACTTTTTTCGAGGCAATGTTATTTGTCACAAAAGAAGAGAATGGCTTACCGAACATTCTCATCATCTATTCGAGCTCTTGGCATGTTGGTTTCATCCGTCTTAATTAAATCTCTGGTACATGCCGACCTTTCACAACAAGCCTTATTGAACAGAGGTTATAGAGGCGAAATGAAGTTTCTGGAATCACATGAGCCCTTTTTGCTCAAACGAAGCATTATACCTCTCTTGTTAATGATTTGTTTGATCGCGCTAGGGCAACTAAGACTATAACGTTTCTCAATCGTAGAAATCAACACATCACCCAATCATCTAATCAACTCATCACCATGCCTTATATAGAACTAGAAAATATCAGTTTCGAATACCCCAATCAAACTTTGGCTCTCGATCAGATTAGTCTGAGTGTTGAGAAGGGGGAGAAACTTGCAGTCGTTGGTGAAAATGGTTCTGGGAAGTCATCCCTGTTTTTATGTCTTTGTGGTATTCATCATGCGCAAACGGGGCGTTATATTCTAGACGGAGAAGAGCAAAAATGTAAGCGTAAGGATAGGAACAAGCTTTTTAGAAAGGTGGGCTATGTGTTTCAGGATCCAGAAGTACAATTATTTGCTTCAACGGTAGAGAAGGATATTTCCTTTGGAGCGATTAATGCGGGGATGAAGGGCGAAGCATTGCAAGCCTGTATGGATGAGGTGATGGAGATGACTCAAACACATGACTTAAGAAAGAAACCACCGCATCAGCTGAGTTATGGGCAGAAAAAGCGTGTCGCAATTGCAGGCGTATTGGCTTGTAAACCCGATGTTTTGCTTTTAGATGAACCTTTTGCCTGGTTGGATAATCAGCAGAAGAAAAATACCATAAGGGTTCTTGATCGCTTGCATGAGCAGAATAAAACCATCATCATCTCTACTCATGACATTAACTTTGCTTACGAATGGGCCGATAAATTGGTGGTGATGAAAGAGGGCCGAATTTTGGCGACAGGTTATTCTCAAGAATTATTGCAAGATCAGGATTTGCTGGATAAGGCTGGATTGGAAATGCCTTTGATTCTTCAGCTAAGTATGAAATTGAACCTGGACACCGCACCTAATACAATGGAAGAGTTTTTTAAAGCTTGATTTCGATTCATGTAACTAAATATGATATAGTAATTTTCTCCCTTTTTAGGGGAGATGTCCGATAGGACAGAGGGGTGAAAGTTATTGTGAAATAACTTTAATCATCAGTAAAAAAAAAGGATGTAGTAGATGTGTATTATCCATCAGCTCATCCTCATATTATCAAACCTCCAAATTAAACTTTTACAAAGCTAATAAGCCTTCGATATGCTTTGCCTGTTCATAGATAGCAATCACAGCATCGGCATCTTTCATTATGATTTTTACAGTAATGCTGATATAACGTATATCTTTTGATGTTTTAAAAGCGAATGGTGTTCCTTCTGGAAAAATGGCTTTTAGAGTTTCTAGTTTTTCATCCTTATTAGGGATAATAAATTTGAACATATAGAGTGCAGGCCACTGAGCAGAGTCGGCAAGCTGTTGGCGTAATTGGTTATATCTTTCTTGATCCATTTTTTAAGCTTCTATTAATTTCTGCAAAAGTCGAAAAGATTTTTCAAAATACCACAATTGAGAGGAAGTTATTATACCCATTTACAGATTATTCATTCTTTAGCTTATATTATTGTTTTCATAATAAAAAAGCTGATTTAATTCAGGATTTCAGCACAAATTACATTGAGCTTTTAATGACCAAATTATAAGAATCAAATGTGTGTTTTTAAGCAATTATTCACTATATTAAGAGATATTATTAACAATCCCCATAGCAATATTTGTTGATCCTAATCGTGTTTAACCCAACCTTTGTCTTATGAAAAGAATCGTTTTCATTTTCGCCTTGTGTCTTATCTTTCAAATAGCTTTTGCACAAAAGCAAGACAGTAAATTTACGACTTCTCCTGAGGTAAGTTTTCAGACTTCTCTCAACACTTCTATTAATGAGCTGGAGCTTGCATTCAAGTTTGTAAAAACAGATGGTATTTGTTTGAAAACTCACATTGGTAAACAAATTTTCATCTCACAAGCGGTTGATATTGCCAGAAACAGTGGAGGAAAACATGGTGAGGGTCGACTTCCCAATGCTTATAGCGAAAGTTTGAGTAAACCCATATTGCCGGAACCAACTGCAGGTATAGACAGAAATAGTAATGGCAAGCAGGGTGAAGGGATATTTCCGGGTGCATACTCTAAGAATTTGAGCAAAAGTTGTACAGACGTTATTGTTGATGATATTGCGAGAAATTCTGGTGGACGGAACAGCAATTAAGATCGATTTTCAATAGCGTCCTAAATAAATTGGCGCTTCGCCCAAACCCGACTTCATTTATTCATTAAAGTCTATTTTAGTTGTATTCATGATTTCCGCTTTGCTCCAATGGTTGGCTTGATCCAAAAAACGAAGCAAAAAAGATCAAGGCTGCTTTTTAAATATCTTTCTTATTAGTTCATAAATGTTTATTTTACATGGTATTCATGATTTCCGCTTCGCTCCAATGTGCCTCATGCTTAAGTGTGGCCGG
>NZ_JBFFKR010000247.1:0-5245 GCF_041555295.1 Ancylomarina sp.
AGCCTTTTGGTGTTGTGACTATTCCACCCTGGATCATATCATGATTTTTGCACGCCAACTGCTTATGTGGATCATGATGCTAATAAGCCCAACGCCTGGCGGAAGTGGATTTTCGGAGTGGGTATTTACGCAATATCTGGGTGATTTTATTCCTGAAGCAGGACTCTCCATCGCCTTAGCCCTAATCTGGCGACTGATTTCTTACTACCCTTATTTGTTTATTGGTATGTATATGCTTCCTAAGTGGATTAAGAAAAATTTCTAATTTTAAAAAAAACTCCATCACATTGTATCGAACAATGAGATAGAGCTGTATTATTTCATTTCAAAAAACATCAACAAATTTTAGTTCATCTTATTCCACACTAAAGCTGCAGAGCCTAAAACGGCTGCATTATCGCTCAATCCAGAAGGAAGAACTCTAATTTTATTCTTAAAAATTGATAAGAGATTTTTCTCCAAAGTCTCTCGCACAGGTTCAAATAAAATATCACCTGCTTTGGTTAAGCCTCCAAAAAGGAAAATAGCCTCTGGACTAGTAACTGCAACTACATTAGCTAACACTTCCCCTAAAATTGTAGCCGTATAAGCAAAGGTTTCTTTAGCTACTTCATCGCCGCGATTAGCCGCTTCAGCAACCATTTTGGCCGTTAATTTATTGAAAGGAACATCTCTCAATTCGCTATTCCCATTGTGTCTGGCTAATAATTTATAAACCGATCTTTTCACTCCAGTAGCCGAAACATAGGTTTCCAAACAGCCTTTACGTCCACAACCACACTCACGTCCACTTTTACGAACAATCATATGTCCCACTTCACCAGCAAAGCCATCATGGCCATGAAGAATATCTCCGTTAGCAAAAATCCCGCTACCTAATCCAGTACCAAGTGTAATCACCATAAAATTATTCATATCGCGAGCAGCACCAAAAACTTTCTCACCCATAGCTGCTGCATTAGCATCATTGGTTATATAAACAGGGACATCCAATCTTTTTTGAACAAGTTCTGCGAGAGGAATACTCCCCTTCCAACGTAAATTTGCTGCATTTTCGATGGTGCCGGTATAGTAACTCGCATTAGGAGCACCAATTCCAATCCCTTTGATTTTCACATCGTAAGGTAAATTCTCTTTCGCAGTATTAATTGCTTGAAACAATTCATCAATATAATCTTCTACTTCAGCATGTTTCTGGGTAGGCAGTGTACCTTCTGCAATACAAATTCCTTCTTTATCTATTAAACCAAACACCGTGTTGGTTCCTCCAATATCAATTCCTAATGCAACTTCTTTCATTCGAATAAGATTAATTGTGTTTGAAACCTTTTACCGCATAGTAAAAAACATAGGCATAACACAAAATGGTAATAATAAATGAGTTCTGCAGACCAAAATTATCAGCTAAGACTCCCATTAATAGTGGAATAATCGCTCCACCTACAATTGCTAAGCATAGAATACCTGAACCCTGACTAGTGTGTTGTCCCAGACCATCAATAGCAAGCGTAAAGATAGTCGGAAACATGATAGAATTAAACAAGCCAACTAAAACAATACTCCATAATGCAATATAACCTTCTGTCATCATACTGATTAAAACAAGGACTACAACCATTATCGCGTTAAAAGCTAATAGCTTATTGGAAGAGACTTTATGCATAATAGCTGATCCGATAAACCTTCCGACCATTGCTCCGCCCCAAAAAATGGAAACATAGCCAGCCGCTTGAGACTCACCAAACAAATTTAGACCATCATTTCCCAAATAACTAACTAGAGCACTACCGATAGAAACTTCAGCTCCTACATACATAAAAATGGCAAGTGCACCCAAAACTAAATGGGAATGATTCCAAGCGGAACCTTCTGCTTTCTGCTCCTCAGCATCTATAATCTTTGGTAGCTTTACAAAAGCAAATACCAATGCAATTAGTCCTAATGCCACAGCCAAACCAATATAAGGCATTTGGACAGCAGAAGCCTGGCTTATCAAATCGTCACTATTATTATCTAATATCAAATAGGCCCCAAACATAGGAGCAACTGTTGTACCTATACTATTGAATCCTTGTGTTAAATTTAAACGACTAGATGCTGTTTCAGGACTTCCCAACTCCGCAACAAAAGGATTGGCAGCAACTTGAAGAATGACAATACCACAAGCCAAAACAAAAAAGGAAAAAAGGAAAAATCCATAAGATAAAAACGAAGCTGCAGGATAAAATAATAAAGCTCCTAAGCCTGCAATAGATAATCCTAAAACAATACCCGATTTGTAACCAATCTTACTAATAATTTTACCTGCTGGCAGTGACATTAAAAAATAGGCACCGAAGAAAGTGAATTGGACCAACATAGCCTGAGTAAAAGTCAAATCAAACAACCCTTTCAAATGAGGGATTAGTATATCATTCATACAAGTCAAAAATCCCCACATGAAAAATAATGAGGTCAGCAATCCTAATGCTGCCTTGAAATTCATAGGCTTACTTTCAGATTGACTATTTGCTCGATTCACATTTGTACTTATAAATACCATATCGTTTGTTTAAATTATCTTCTCGACAAAGCTTCAATAATTCCAAATCAAAACATGGTAATATTTTACCATTTAATAACACTATATTTACATCGGAGTCGCAATTTACAGCATATCGTAACAATAAAGTACAATTCTATTTAATTTCTAAGCATGGCTTTATTTCTTGAAGAAGTTCCTTTAACGACCCATTATTCATTCAGATCGAAAATTGACATTTTGCCTCACATTATTGTTCCGTGGCATTATCACCCAGAATATGAATTGATTTATATAGAAAAGAGTCAAGGTACTTTAATCGTTGGGGATTGTATCGATAAATTTAATGATGGGGATATGATTTTCCTTGGATCAAACATTCCTCATGTAATGAAAAATGAGGATTCATATTACAAAAAAAATCCGTACTTATCTGTCACTGCCAAAGTCATCCATTTTAAGAAAGAAATATTGGGTGATAACTTATTAGATCTCCCCGAATTTCATAAACTTAAGTTCTTCCTAAAAAATTCAACACGAGGGTTTCGTATTTATGGCAAGACAAAATTAAAACTGATTGAACTATTTAATAAACTCCTTGATTCAAAAGGACCTGAACGTATCATCCTACTTCTGCAGATACTAAATATATTATCAAGTTCTGAAGACCTAGATGTACTAGCCTCTGAAGCATTTGTTGAAAGTTTTAAAAATTCCAGCGATCAAAAATTGTACCAGATTTATGAATATGTCAGCAAAAATTTTCAGCAAAAAATTGATTTAGAAGCAGCTTCTAAAGTGGCAAATTTGAGTAAAACAGCCTTTTGCCGATTCATTAAATCAAAAACAAATAAAACCTTCACGGAATTTCTAAATGAGATGAGAATAAATTACGCAAAAAAACTTTTAGTAGAAGGAAAACTCAGCGTGGCTCAAATTGCTTATGAATGTGGCTTTAACAGTCCCTCTTATTTTAACAAACAGTTTAAATCATACACAGGACAAACGCCAAAAGAATCTAAGATTCTGTCCTAAATAATCCCTATAAAATAGAAGAGGCTGCTAACAAAAGTCAGCAGCCACTTTCAAAGAAAACCAATTAATTATACTATTAAAACCATCATTTGGGACACCACTCCTAAAGTCAACAAAGGGACTAACCTTATATGAGCTATGGTTCGATTTACATTAACCAACAACCAGACCAAAAATGCCAAAGAACTAGTTAACAACACACAAGATTATAATTTATCAAATTATAATTCTCAAAAAGTGTTCGACTTCGTCACAATCAGTGTTCAAAATCGTACACAAATTCAATTACCTATATCCTATCGATAGTTTTGATCTCCTGAACTACTATGTCCATATACCCAAACATCACCATTTTTCATATAAAGTTTTCTATCGGCCGAACGACTGCCAGCTCTTAAGTCTCCAGATGATGCACTCAAATCAAAACTCATTTCATCTATATTATTATTAAAATCTATTGAAACATCTCCTGAAGTTGATTTGAATTTTGAATCTCCAATCAATTCAATTCCATCACCACTTATATCGCCAGAAGTGGTACTAAGATCGAGTATTGTTTTTGCCTTATAAATATTTAGATTCCCTGATGTTGAAATGTTTGAAACACGTCCTTCAATATCTTCAAACTGCAAATCTCCTGAAGTTGTTCTAGTACTCAAGTCACCAACAACATTCAAGAATGAAAGATCTCCAGAAGTTGCTACAGTAGAAATACTTGCTCTAATATGACTAAAGTTTTGATCGCCTGAAGTTGATGCCGCTGAAATAGATCCTTTCAAATAATTAATTTCTAAATCACCTGATGTCGTTGTGGTCGTAAGAAGAGTTTCAATATTCTTAATTTCGATATCACCAGAAGTCGCTTTTAATTTCATTTGTTCTGCTACAATCTCTTCAATATAAATATCTCCCGACGAATTCGTAATATCTAAATCCATTGAATAAGGAACTTTGAAGCTCAATTGAGCCTCAAATCTGCCCATAATAGATCTTGGAGCTTCTATCCAAACCATTAATGTAGAACCTTCCCGATGGTGTTTAATTTCGAAATCCTTACTCCCCATTAACTTCCCTCGAATAATCCCTTTAAAATCCACCGCATCCTCTTCGGTACCCAGAATCTTCACATCGGCAAATCGACCTTGAACTTCCACTCGTTTAATTCCATCATATTTAGCATCTGCTTCAGCATATGTGGTTTGAGAATTACCACAAAATGGCATAAAAAGTATTCCTGCGAGTAATAATAAGTGTTTAATATTCATCTTTCTGATTTTCATATCAATCTTTTAAATTAGTGGTACATTTAATCTTAAGCATCAATTCTTATATTTACTTACCTCTACTTATGACGGTATATGCAAACATATAGTTACAAGTTCAGACGAAATATTTTATTTCAAAGAATCAAAATTCAGGGTTTTGAAATAAAAGTGATGCACAATCTCTAAGAAACATCTAAGTTTTTTAATTTTCATAGATTACTATTTAGACATCTTCTAAATTATATTATCTTTGCATCAGACTGCAAATAGATTGTAAAGACCTTATATATACAAAGCGTATGACTACAGATATAAAACAAAAGCTTACCGAAAGTACCGTTGTATCAAATAGAGAAATAGCTCCCGGTGTTTTTGTATTAAAAATTAAACGAAACTTGGATTTTAAATCTGGTCAATACATCGG
>NZ_JBFFKR010000248.1:0-5240 GCF_041555295.1 Ancylomarina sp.
AGATTCAGCTCCGAAACCTAAGGCTGTTGTAGGTGCATCAAAAGTATCATACTCCAAAACATTATTGTACGTTTCTTCATTTGAAACCTGTGCTCCTGCAGGTACAACTTCTTTAGATTCAACAAGTCTTATATTAGACTCAGAACTATAAACAGCAGTTGTTTCAGCATCTTGCTCTTCGCCATCTCTTAAGAAATTTAGTCCCATTTGATATTTCAATGGAGACAAACCATCCGTATTATTAATGGTAACGGTCTTCACTTCGGTATGAGTAGGTGTGTTAGCCATTACAGATAAACTATCCTGAGCAACTTCCATAACCGGAGGCAAGATAACCGTTGCATGCACAGGCAAGCTATAATCACCAGCTGCCAAATTAGTTTCAAATACGATATTATCACTAACCTCAGCTATAGATCCACTAGGCATAAAACGAACTCTCAAATTCAGTTTATCACTAGGTTTTAATATAGGAAGAGACCATGGATCTACCTGAATCCATTCAGTAACACCCCAATACGGATCAAAATATGACATTTCAACAATGGCTTCAATATCATGCTCGAACGCGATATTGTAGAATTCCAAATCAGCTTTACCCGTATTCGTCACTTCAAACTCCTGAAAGTAAGAATTCGCTTCAGGTCCATAGTCACCCTTAACCTCATAAGCCATTACTTCTCCAAAAGCAATTTCATTTATGGTTTGAAGTACTGGATCTCCATTTACAGTTAGGCTAACTGGTATAACAACTTCCCCATTTTGAGGCGTATTGTTATAGAATCTGAAATTACTTATGTATTCTCCTTTATTCAGATGTTTTGCATTCAGTGCTACTTTTAGCTCTTTAGTTTCACCTGCAGGAACAATCTGCTTTTTACCTGGTGTAAGCGTTGCAGCCATTCCTTCTTTAAAGAAATCCTGGAATGCAGCCAGCTGTACACCTTCTGTACCATCCGCATTTTCAACTCCAATTATACCTTGACTTGTTGTGCTCCAACCATCAGTAAGATACTGGAATTTGATGATTCCGTTCTTGTACAAAATGGCTTCAAAACTGTAGGCTGATCCCATTCCCCACATATCAAGGAAATTTTTCCACTCTACAACAACACGATCGTCGTAAACTTTAAAGAAAATTCCAACTTCTGTATCAAAGTTCGGATTAAAAATATCCGCCGTTTGATATGCAAAATAAGGCGCAATAATATTATTAAACTCATCCGTGTTAGGAATTGGTACAGGCCAAAAATCAACAGGATCAAAAGCAGGCTTACTCATTGAGATAGCACCTTGCCAACCAATCCAAATGGTGTCCGTTTTTTGCTCGTAAAAGTCCAATTCATAAGGTAGTGCAACTGGTCTCCAGAACACTTCATTTTCCCAAAACCAGTTTGGTGAAATTCGCTCTCCTTCTCCTAGCAACTCTTCCCATTTAAATGCAGGTCCGTCTACTTGATCACTATTCGATGGGTAATAGCTGAAATTTTTAAGTTCAGCATCCATGGTTTCTGCTTGCGAAAGGTATAACCAATCGTTTCCAGTAAGTACAAACTCCAAAGCTGATTCACCATTATTCTCAATGGTAATCGTCTTTGTAATCAGTTCACCCGCATTCAATGTTTCACTGATAGGCGTAACATCCACAACAATACCTGGAGCTGGAATGACCTCAGCTAGCAGATTAACTGTAAAGCTCTTTCCGTCTGATGTATTAACAGTTAAAACATCCGACACCACACCTAAGTCTGTAGTAATTAAATCTAAATCAATAAAATAAGACGATTTCGCTTTTAACAAAACAGGAGCAACTGCCGTCATGTTAAATTTATTATTCGCAAGAGTAATAGAGGTAATATCTACATCCTTTGTTCCCTCATTCTTAACTAAAAGAACATCTTTGTATTCTCCTCCCTGAAATACTTGTCCCATATCAATATTATCTCTATTCATGATAATATCGGCAAGACCACCTGAAGTCACATCCACTTTAACTGTAAATGCCTCAGGATTTGTGAAAGGATCGTTGCTAACGATTGCTAACCTTTGGAACAAATCACTCTCATATAAGCCTTCTGAACTGATTTCAACATCAATCTTTTTAGACTCACCCACCTTAATCATACCATAAGGCTCAGAAACAGACTTAATTAATTGCTGACCTGGTGCATTAACTCTGAATACAGTTTCGTTAGTCGTTAACTTACCATAAATCTCTTGAGTACTGTGACCGTTACCATTCACAAGGAATCCATCAGCATGATAAGGATCAGAAATACCAATCAGCACTTGATCAGCCAAATAACTATCCATTCTCTCAATATCTTTATAACGGAATTCAACATCACCATTATAAAACAATACAATTTGGAAGGTATAAGTTCCGAAAGGATCCCATGCCCAACCGTCAATTACATCCTGATACTGAACAATGAATTTTCCTGGTTCAAGATGATAAAATATTTTACCACCTTTATTAATGTCTAATTCTTCTCCCAGAGCAGAAATAAATCCATCAGGAGAACAACCAGCTGACATGCTTGCTGGCATACAAGATCCTAAAATACCATCAGGATCCATTGATAATATACCGTAACGCGTTAGGTTTATTTTACTCCAGTTTTTCCCATAAAATGGAAACTCAAAGCCCATATCGACTTCCAAATAACGATGTTCCCAAGATACATCTTTGAAGAAATCACTGACCTCTACCCCTTTACCTGAGATATCATTCCAGGTATATTCTGCAGAGGTATCGCCATCTACATTGCTTTCAAGTGTATAACCATGCTTGTGAATATTTGTTATGCCTTCTAATTCTACATTTGGCGCAAATGCAGGAATTGCATACTCTAAGGGATATCCACCCGTATTGGTAATTGTAAAACTTGTACTTGTTGTATCACCCAATACCATATCTGCTAATACAACTTCAGCAGGAGCAAGTTGAATTTGAGAAGGTTCTGCAGCAACTCCAAATAGGTTGATACTATGGGTGTGACCATTATAATCGGTAAAATCAATAGTACCATTGTCGTTGCCTGCACCATCAGGTATATAACGAATCGTTAATTCAGCCTGATCTCTCGCAGCAATTTGGTATGGACTACTTACAATTTTAAACTGATCATCCATTGAAATTGCATCGGCAACATTAAAGTTTCCATAACCTGTATTTTTAATGGTAATTGTCATCTCTTTGCTATGTCCATAAAAGACACTTCCAAAGTCAACAACTTTTTCATTTACCAATAGAGGTTCATGTCCGGATACCTCTAAACTTACAGGCATTCTGAATATCTTATTATCTCCGTCGTTGGATTTAAGAAGGACATTTGCGCCATAAGTTCCATTAATTAGTGTCGAAGCATTTAATGAAATATCAACCGACTGACTGTCATTTGCTTCTACAACACCTGAGGTAGGATTCAAAGTAATGAAGTTTCCAAGGTGTTCATTCTTACTAACAGCGGTTGTTCCCCATGAATAATTTGTGTCTCCACCAAGAGCTTCGTCCAGAGTAATCCAGCTGTGTCCCATATCAAAACTCATTAAATTATTTCCAGCCTCAACAGCTTGTCTCTCATATCCAATTCCTAAAGGATATAAGTTACTTGAAGGAACGTGGAAAACAATCCAGAAAGAAGTCCCATTTGGGAAATACAACTGCTCATCCAACTGAATTTGATGCGTATATGCTTGTGCATAGTAAGAGGTAACTTCTTGCGCATAAACCATGCTCTTTGAATTCATCTCTTCTCCCTGATAAATCTCCATAATCATTGGACCCGTAGTAGGATTATGCTTTAACATCATTTTCACATGAGTCATATTGAATCCTTGTGCTTGATTCACTTTAAAACGGATAGCTGAAGAGTTAGTAAGTGTTGTATCCATGTCACCAACTACAATTGACCCACCAGCATGTGACATTTCCTCGTAAAACCTTGCCATGGGAGAAATTGAACTCATAGGACTAGCATCAGCAGTAGACTTCTCCAATTCTTTAAGTAATTTTACCTGACGAATATTCCTAGAACCAGCTGCAATACTTGCTTTTGGGTAATTCAAATGAGCTGCATTGTAAGATAATGAGATACTCGTTTGACGCGTGGAGCCATTCCATTTCAACACACCAGCTGCCTCATTCAAAATAGTGAAGGTACCGTTCGTGGTTGTTGAAACCGCTGCATCAACAGCAAAATCCATTGAGGCCTGATCTGTATTTATAGCAGGTCCTTCGTTGGTCGTTCCCGATATTACATTAGATAATTCTGAAACATTACCCCAACGGTCAATAGAACGAACGGCAACATAATAAGTAGTCGTTGGCTCTAATTCTGAAATCTCAAGTTGTTTTGTTGCTCCAACTTCATATCTTTCAGTTAAACTAATTTTTTGAGCCATTTCAGCATTTGCACTTGTAATAGCCTCTGTATGGTACAATACTTCAAAACTTGTTGGCTGAATATCATCCTCATCAGCAGGAATTGTCCAGCTAATTGAAGCAAAATCCTGAGCAATACCATCTAATGCTAAATCAGTAATAGCATTAGGAGCAATACCTTGATCATTCTGAAGCGCTAACCAGGTATCAACATATCCTATTCCCAATTTCCCTTCAAAACCAGGGTTATATTGATCTATATCTTGTGTTCCACTAAGAATATGCTTTTTTAAATCTTCGCTTGTGAACGTTCCATTCCCATACTTAGAAACGACCAAGGCCGCTACTCCAGACATATGAGGACAAGCCATAGATGTTCCTTGTAGATACCCATATTTATCATCAGGCATGGTACTTAAAACGCCATAATTAGTTCCTGCCGCCTGGTCACCACCTGGGGCAGCAATCTCTACCCATGTTCCGTAGTTG
The DNA here is from genome assembly GCF_041555295.1 of Ancylomarina sp. Lineage (NCBI taxonomy): Bacteria > Pseudomonadati > Bacteroidota > Bacteroidia > Marinilabiliales > Marinifilaceae > Ancylomarina > Ancylomarina sp. The sequence continues at coordinate 4,877 of NZ_JBFFKR010000248.1, forward strand.
GAATATGCGGCTCGTTTGAAATCAGCTCCGATCGATGCAACTGCTATCGCAGTTTCATAATATCCAGGATACCATTCTCCATCTGCATTATCATTACCTGCAGCAAAAAACACAAGGCCACCTTTCATAGGACTGCCTTCGAATTGACCTGCTTCTGCTACGAAATAATCAATAGCATCGTGAATCGTCTGTTCTACATGACCAGGTGAGTTGTAACCCCATGAGTTTTGCGAAATTACCGCTCCATTATCGGCACCATAAACAATAGCTGCAGGATAGTCACCAGTTCCACCGTCTTCAGTAAAAATCTGAGCGGACATCAGTTTCACACCATCATTATTTCCAGTACCACCAGCTACACCAG
>NZ_JBFFKR010000249.1:0-5204 GCF_041555295.1 Ancylomarina sp.
ATTGCGTTGCCAAATTGAGCCTTCGCCTGGAAAAGGATTTATTAACGTTGGGGCGAATTGCAATTCGCCCGTACTACGAGAATCTTCTTTTATCTGCCTAATTAGATTGTTTATTCTTTTGGTAGTAGCGCCTTTATAGCCTCTAATAATGGCGCCTATGGTTTGTGTAGGGGAATGAAATTTGCCTGCATTTTTTTTCGTTTCAATGCTTACCTTAGTATTAATGCTTATAATGCCATGCATATGGTTGGGCATGATAATGAAATTGCCTAGCGAAATATTTTTTCTTATTTCTGGTGTTTTCAGCCATTCTTCGGCAGCTATTTTCCCAAAATCATTTAAGTGCATTTCTCCCTCAATAATCTCACCAAACAGATGAATTCTGTCTTGGCAACAAATCGTAATAAAGTACAAACCTTCCTGTGAGTAATCATAGCCTTTTAATCGGATTGATTGGCGATTTGGAAAGTGTGTGTTATGACTCATAAATGATATGAATAGTATTGATTAAAACTCTTTTAAAGCCTATCTATTCGGCTCTTTTAGTTTATGCTATAGAGCTTATAAAAAGAGAATGCAGATTTATCTACATTCTCTTTTTCTACCACACAACAAAATAATGTAGTAACTGATTCAGTAATTTATTATTTATAAAAAAACATTATCATCATAGTTATGGGGGTTAAGATATAAGCAATATTCATTATTACTGATTCCTTAATATTCAAAAATACTTTTGAAATTTTTATTGTTACCCATAGAATCGAAACGAACAATAAAATAATAACTGAATTCTGTAGAAACCAATAAACCGTAACAGCTGTTAATCCTATCAATAGTATTACAGTTAAAATTGCAGCTATTTCAATTCCATTGTTGAGTGAAATTCCAAGTGGCAAGAAAAACTGTTCTTTAAAAATATTCAAAATATTTAATGCTGGATCAATATTAATCAAGTCAATCGCATAAAACAGCCAAGGTGCTATCAATATTAACCCCATTTTTTTTATCCAATCTAATGCTTCCTTTCTAGTGTTAGTTCCCCACATTAAAGCAACCCATATTAGAGTACTTATTATAATTGTCAAAGCAAAGTAAAATCCTGGATTTACATCAAATAATGCAAGAATGATTGTAGTAATAAACCCTAAAATAGTAATCACTTTAAAAACATGACTTAATCTTTTTAAGTCAGATACAACAGCCGAACTTGCTCTCCATTTAAGCAAGTTAAAAAAACTGGTATCGATCGTATCGATAAATAATTTTCCAGATTCGGTTTTGTTAATTCCATTTTTTGAAATTAAAAACCAACAAATCATATGGATAATAAAAGCTAAAGCACTCATACAGTAAATTGTTTATATTACATATTATCATGCGATTTTATCCTCTAGTTGCTGTGTCAGCCATTTGTCCTCTATATTCCCTTTTCAATAGATTTGAGATCAATAGATCATCATCAATCTTTAACATTCCTAGCACTAGCAACTTCAAATATGTGAAATACGCATATTCATGTCTTTGAACTTCTTCTGGGTTTGCCTGAGTTCCATGCAGATAACTATTTCTTAAATCCAATCCATTAGTAAATTCACTTTTGTTCAAAAAGTAGTTAAAATATGCTTGTTCTGGCTTTGAAAACAAAGTACTCTCGAAGTAGATAATCTTCTCGACTTCCATTTGTTGAACTTCTTGCTGGATATCAATAGGGTAATGATAGTAAGAGCCTACCTCATTCTCATACAAGTCTTTCAGTATTAATACTCTTTCAAGATTTGTAATTTGTATAAAATCATTGCTATCAACTAAGATAAAACCTTTATCTATAAGATAAGTCAATTGAGGTTTTTGATGGTCTTCATAATTACTGAATTTTACTTGCTCATTTACAAGTAAATCAAAAAATGTATGATGTTTATTTCCTTTAAATGGTTCTACATAGGCAAGAAGAGCTTGGTCGGAAAAAAATAAATTTGAGCATCCAACTATTTCTTTATTTCCTTCATTGAAATAAATATATTTCTTTGGATTTAAACTTGGAATATCTTTTATAGCGGATGGTGTCGAAGATATTTGTAAAAGTTCAAAATCAATATCTCCATTTTTCACAAAGAGTTTAAACTGTTTTAGTATTGACTCAAATTCTGGTGCTAAAAATCTAACTTTTTCAAAGTATGTAGTTGCCGTAGGAACTGAAAACCTTGCATTGTCTGCAAAAACATATTTCTCTTGAAATGCAATTGTAAACACAAACTGCAGTATTTCTTCTAATGATCTATTCAAGTCAGCAATAATTGTGTCATAACCGAAAATCTGACCATTAGATGTCATTTCTAATAATGAAAATGTTGTTCCACGCCTATATTCATTTTGCGAGTGAACTCCCATAACACTTTCGAACACGCCTATCTGACTTTTTTTACTTACAAGATTTATCCTGTTCTGCATATCAAGATATTCAAATAGATGCTTGAAATTCTGAAATAATAAGTATGGGTTATTGTTTTGCATGATAAAATCTAAGCTATATGAATAATGCGTAATAAAATTATCATCAGTAAAGCCGTCTTTAATTTTGGAAATATTTTTGGGAAAACTAATAGAAACACCATATTTCATACCGGCATTTTCCGAGAAAAACTTTTCGGTTTCACTTTTATGTAATCGCTTTGCTTTCAACCTTATCTCATCAGATATTTTAAAGTCCTTTCTGTTTCTAACATTTTGTATTATTCCTATATAATTTAAATTCGCATCATTTGAATCTAGATAACTTGAGATAATGTTTTCCTTGTTTTCTATAGATAAACTCTTAGGTATAAACTTCTGTGATTTGGGTAAATCATCTTGTATCTCATAAATTGAAAGTAATATTTCTGCAGATTGAGAATAGGTTAATAAGAAGTTTTTAATTTCTATATTATAATAATTCACTAAAGCTTTATGAAATAAAATCTCATGTATCAAATGAGGCTCATTTGATACAATACTACTAAAGATAGACCTTGACATACGTTTAAATACACTTTGATTGCTAACTAACTCCCAAAATGAACTAACATAACCGCGTAAAGTTTTCTCGTAAAAACCAACAACATTGGTGTCATTGACATTTGACATGAACTGCCCAATAACTTTTCCATATTCAGTTGCTTTTTGCTTAAACTCCGCAACATCTTCCTGCATCCAGTCCCTTAAATATACTTTATTGTCAATGAATTTTTTAATATTATAAAGCTCTAAAACGTCGTTTATGTCAGAGTAACTTGTTAAAGTCTCATTTCTTAAGATATGCTCTCCTTTTGACAGTTGATGTCCTCTTGCCATATCCTCCTTTGAGTGAAATATCACTCTGTTTAAATCAGTTTCGTGCATGATGTTTGTTTTATCGCCTTACTGCTAAGCTGTTTTATAAATGGAAATATTAAAAACAAAGGGCCCCGCATCCTGCGGAGCCCTTTGTCGTTTGCTTTAAACCAATTCAGTGTCTGGCTCGTTTGTTTTGCGGCGGCGTTTTACCAATTCGTTATTATTATCAACTAACTTGGCAATTGTTTTAGTTGTGGCCTCGTACATTTCGGGCTTTACCATAGCCATGGTGTTCATATAGCCCCTTAAATTGCCATTAAACTCTGCTATCATTTCTTTCTTCAACTTGCTGGCCGAAACTAAATCATTCTTTACGCTATCGCCTTCGGCCTGTTGCACGGCTAGGTTTTCGAAATCTTTTTGAGCCACATTTAAAGCTGCAATGGTTTCGGATACGCCTTGCAGTTTCGCAATAGCTATTAAAATATCAGCTTGGCTAAGGTCGGTTAGTAAAGAATCGATATCTGATGATTCTTCGGCATAATCTTCATTTATAATGGCCAAGCCATACTGCACCATAATGCTGTATAGAAGCAAAGCTGCTTCTTTAATCTCAGCAATAGGAATATGCGTATAGCCCTCAACCAACTTAAACAAATCTCTAATTTGAGTGTCGCGAACTTCGTCTTTTTTTGCCATCTGCGAATAGGCTTTCAGACGTCTAATTGCCAAATTTAGTGTGGTGCTATTCACTTGTGTGCTTATGAGTACAGGCTTTAGATATAGGTCTGCAGTCCAATCGCTCTTTGCAAAAGTTGTTAATATTAGTGTAAATAATGCATTCGTTTCGCCATTGCGGCTACTTGCTGAAATTTTCTGAATCATTGCCATTGGGTGTATTTTTTTAAGGGTTAGTGTGTATTTATTTTTAAATTCTATTTTTAGTTTCTAAATTTTGTTATTTCAAAAAGTCATTTTTTGCTTTGCCGGTTTGGCATTCGTTAAAAAAGCAGTTTTTCAGGCTTTGCCGGTTTGGCATTCGTTAAAAAAGCAGTTTTTCAGGCTTTGCCAACTTGGCATTCGTTAAAAAAGTAGTTTTTCAAGCTTTGCCAACTTGGCATTCAGTAAAAAATCAATTTTTCAGGCTTTGTCAATATTAGTACTGATCAAAAAATATTTTTTCAAACTTTACCTTTATAGGTATTGGGCAAAAAATAAAGCCCTCATACTTTGCTTACACGAGTATTAATCAAAAATTATTATATCAAGCGTTAATCATACACACACCTATCAAACAAATCAGTATTAAAAACCAATATATCACTCAATACAACCAACTTAGATTCGCCACAAACAAAACGACTATCAAATATAGCATAATTTTTATTGAACAATACATATTTTCCAATGTTTTATTTTTGCACATGAAGAATGCTATTTATGATCAAAACACTCTTCTAATGACACTTACACAGGCGCGACTTTGTTCTGAACATATTATATCGGGAGTTATTTCAAGTAAATTATTAAATTTGAATCTAAAATTTATTCAGAATGAAGCATCCTATTATAATTGAGCCACAGATATCAGAATTATGCCCTTCGCTTAAATTGGGTGTCATTGAATGTCGGGTAAGAGTCACTAAAGACGATGATGAGCTTTGGGAAATAATCAACCAACATATCAATCAGGTTGAACAAAGCATGACTGTAGAAGATATTCGAAGCATGTCAACAATATCCTCTTCGAAAGATGGCTATCGTCGTGTTGGAAAAGATCCCAATAGATATCGCCTTTCGGCTGAATCCTTATTAAGAAGAATTGTTAATGGTAAGGGGCTTTATAAAATAAATAATGTGGTTGATTTACTGAATTTAGCTTCAATTAAATC
>NZ_JBFFKR010000250.1:0-5160 GCF_041555295.1 Ancylomarina sp.
ACAATTAACAACTACTTAATTTGTGATTAAATCATACCAAGCTACACAATACCTTCTTTCAAAATATCATGAAGATGAACTAAACCAATATATTTCTCACCTTCGCAAACAACCAATTGAGTTATACTATTTTGCTCCATCAAATGAAAAGCATTAATTGCCAACTCACCTTCCACAATTGTTTTAGGTGATACCGACATAATATCTCTTGCTTTAAGAGGCTTCATATCCTCATACTGCTGCATCATTCTACGTAAGTCACCATCAGTAATAATCCCTAACAGCTTATGCTCACCGTCAATAACAGCAGCTGCACCCATTCTCTTCGAAGAAATTTCAAGAATAACCGAACGTATATCGTCATCTAATTTTACATGAGGAGCAGTTTGTTTAGCGACAAGATCGCTAACACGCAAATATAACTTTTTCCCTAAAGCGCCACCAGGGTGATATCTCGCAAAATCCTGAGAACTAAACTGACGACTTTCAAGCAATGACACAGCTAGAGCATCGCCGATCACCAACTGTGCAGTTGTTGAGTTTGTAGGCGCTAAATTATTAGGACAAGCCTCCTTATCAACCACAGCTTTAAGCACGTAATCCGATTGTTTTGCTAGGAATGAATCCAAGCCAGCAACCATGCCCACTAAAACATTTCCCATATTTTTGATCAAAGGAGCCAAAACCTTGATCTCTGGCGTATTTCCACTCTTGGATATACAAATAATTATATCATCAGGCATCATCATACCTAAATCACCATGAATTGCATCAGCAGCATGCATAAACATTGATGGTGTACCCGTTGAGTTCAAAGTTGCAACAATTTTGTTGGCAATATTCGCACTTTTCCCAATTCCAGTTACAATTACACGCCCCTTACTCTCTAAAATAAGTTCAACAACTTTTGCGAAGTCGTCATCAATATAGTCAACAAGTTGACTTATAGTCCTTGCTTCCTCTTGAATTGTATTTATTGCTATCTTTTTTATTTTATCTAGTGAATTCAAAACTTATCAGTATTAAATTAATAATGTTCTATTTACCCCCGAATTAAGGCTAAAAAAAGAAAAAAAGTTAAAAGCTGTTAAAAGACTTTAAGTTTTTGTTTTCTTCAAATGTTTATCTAAATTTAAAATACAAAAGTATTCATTTATTGAATAAAAAAGACTGAACTGAGGTAAAAATCACACCTTTAAAAGCTAAATCTGCAAAACATTTTTATTAGCTTCGCAGGTTCTCAGCGATATGAAAATAAGCAATGAATAATATTAAGATTATTTTTTTACAATTGGCACGAAGAATTATTCAGTTCAAAAAAAATTTGATTGATATTTAATGACAACAAATTACAGAAGATGAAAACGGAGTTTGAGCTAGTTAGTCATTTAAAAAAGAATTTTGGTTTTGACACTTTTAAAGGAAGTCAAGAAGAAGTTATAAATAATGTCCTTAATGGTAATGATAGTTTTGTACTAATGCCTACTGGCGGCGGTAAGTCACTGTGTTATCAACTACCAGCTATGATGTTGGAAGGTACAGCAATAATTATATCCCCATTAATTGCCTTGATGAAGAATCAAGTTGATGCCATGAGAAATTTTGGTGAAGATGATGGTGTTGCACATTTTATGAATTCATCTCTTTCAAAATCAGCAACATTAAAAGTAAAGGAAGATGTCATAGAAGGTAGAACAAAACTATTGTACGTTGCCCCGGAATCACTGACTAAAGAAAGCAATATTGAATTTCTAAAAAATATCAAAATTTCTTTCTACGCTGTAGATGAAGCACATTGTATTTCGGAATGGGGACACGATTTTAGACCTGAATACCGTAAAATAAGACCTATTGTTGAAGAAATTGGGAAAGCTCCAATTATTGCCTTAACAGCAACAGCGACTCCTAAAGTTCAACATGATATACAGAAAAACCTTGGCATGTTAACTGCCAAAGTTTACAAATCATCCTTTAACCGTCCAAACCTTTACTATGAGGTTAAACCTAAAGTTGATGCCACAAAAGAAATTATCAAGTTCATTCGTAAAAATGAAGGTAAATCAGGCATTATCTATTGCTTAAGTCGAAAAAAAGTTGAAGAACTAGCCGAAACACTTCAAGTCAATGGAATTAACGCTGTTCCATACCATGCAGGTATGGACTCGGCTTCACGATCGGGCAACCAGGATAAATTCCTTATGGAAGACATCGATGTTGTTGTAGCAACTATCGCATTTGGTATGGGAATTGACAAACCTGACGTTCGTTTTGTAATTCATTACGATATTCCGAAAAGTCTGGAAGGTTACTATCAAGAAACGGGTCGTGCTGGTAGAGATGGTGGAGAAGGTCATTGCTTGACTTTTTATAGCTACAAAGACATTCAGAAGCTTGAAAAATTTATGCAAGGCAAACCAATTGCTGAGCAAGAAATTGGGAAACAACTTCTTTTAGAAACTGTTTCATACGCGGAATCAGCTGTTTGTCGACGCATTATTCTACTTCACTACTTTGGCGAAAATCATACTGAAGAAAATTGCGGCAGTTGCGACAACTGCCTACATCCTAAAAAGGAATTCCAAGGTGAGGAATATGTAGTTAAGGCTCTTAATGTTGTAAAAACAGTCAAAGAACGATTTAAAATTGATCATCTAGTAAATATCCTAACTGGAGAATCTAACTCATCAACAAAATCATACAAACACGACGAACTTGAAATATTCGGTTGTGGTAAAGATAAGGATCAGCATTTCTGGAATATGGTTTTCCGTCGTGCTCTAATCAATCTATTTATTGAAAAAGACATTGAGCAATATGGTGTTATAAAAATCAAGAAAGAAGGGCACAAATTCCTAGAAAACCCAACTCCTTTTATGCTTACCGACGATCATGCATTTGATGAATCAGATACAGGCACTATCAAGTCGGCAGGAACAGCTGCAGTAGACACTATTCTTTTAAAGATGCTTAAAGATCTTAGAAAGAAAATATCGAAAGTCAAAAACACACCTCCATATGTTATCTTCCAAGACCCTTCACTTGAAGACATGGCTATTCAATATCCTATTAACATTGAGGAAATGTCGCACATACAAGGTGTGGGAGCTGGAAAAGCGAAGCGTTTTGGTAAAGAATTTGCAGAATTAATTGCCAAGCACGTTGAAGAAAATGAAATCGAACGTCCTCAGGATATGGTCGTAAAATCTATCGCTGACAAATCAAAATTCAAGGTTTATATTATACAAAGTGTTGATAGAAAAATGGATTTGGAGGACATTGCTGATGCAAAAGGCATGGACTTTGCTGATTTATTAAAAGAAATGGATGCCATTGTGTATTCAGGTACAAAGCTCAACATAGACTATTATATTGACGAAAATATTGATGAAGACAGACAAGAAGAAGTTATGGAATACTTCAACGAATCTGAAACTGACGATATTGAAGAAGCTCTTGATGAATTGGGAGAAGAAGATTATTCTGAAAACGATATTCGTCTGCTTCGAATAAAGTTTCATACAGAACATGGACTCTAAAAATTTAAAGCTATCTCTAATGAGATGGCTTTTTTTTTTGCTAGTAGAATTGCATCTACCCTATAATTGGAGATCTCTTGAAAAGTTTTCTATCATCAAAAAGTTTACGATAAGTGATATGAGTTTTATAAATTGATGCGCCTATATGATCCATCATATGCATCATTCGAGGATTAAAATCCCCAATCCAATTCATCTCAAGCGTTTCAAAAGGAAACTGCGGATCAAAACCCTCTTTTGAAAACTGATAAATCATAGCAGCATCGATCCCTTTAGACTGAAAAGCAGGCACAACTCCAAATATCAAACCTATTGCATTCTTATTCTTCTTGATATACTTGTAATGCAGGAATTTCAATTTGCCTAACAAACCAAATTTACCTTTCAGATCAGCTAAAACCTCATTCATATCAGGGGTCATTATAAAAAATCCTATCGGCTCACCTCTATAATAAGCAAACCAGAGTAATCTTTCATGCAATATTGAGCTTAGAGAGTTGAAAGTATCATTAGCATGCTCCACTGTCATAAAATCAATACCTGGAATAGTCGACACCCAGGCTTCATTATAAATATGAACAAAGTCTTGAATAAACTTATCCCTATTTTTTTTATTAAAATGAACAACAGAATAATCTGCATTACACTCGATTCGCTTTGCTTTCCATTCAATTATATCACTTAAACTATCTGTCGAAAAAAAGGTTTTGTAGGTATATTGTTTGAAGTAAGTTTTAAAACCATATAATTCAAAAAGGTTTTGATAGTAGGATAATGAATATGGCATATTATACAATGGTCTATGAAAGCCATCAACTAACAAACCCCACCATTGATGACGCTCTCCAAAATTTATGGGCCCATCCATAGCTTCAATCCCCTGACTCTTCAACCAATCGGAACAACAGTCAAAAAGAACACATGCTGCATTTTCATCATCTATACACTCAAAAAAGCCCATACCACCTGTAGGCTGATCGCTCAAATTTCGTGTTTTACTATCAATAAAAGAAGCAACTCGACCTACAGTAAGTCCATTTGAGTTTTTAAGGATCCAACGACAACATACGCCACGTTGAAACATCTTATTTTTCTCAGGATCAAAAATATCCTCAATATCATTATCAAGAGGACGAACCCAATTGGGTTCGTTTTTATATAGACGCACGGGTAGCTCCAAAAAATTTCGCTTCGATAGCTGATCAACTACCTCTTCTATTTGAAACTGCACGGCCATACAAATTTATTTATGAATTTTAATTTAAGCGTTTCTTACGATTAACAAAAGGTAAAGCGATCACAGAAAGTGCTCCAACAATAATAATCATCGCAGTTTGCGAACCATGAACCACTAAAGCAAAGCTTCTAGAGAGTTTTTCAATATCTGGAGTATTAGGCAAGTAAATTAAAAGTGTTCCGATAACCATGAAATGCCAAGCTCCAATCCCACCTTGGACAGGTGCAACCATACCAAAACTACCCATGACAAAAACAGTAAGTCCTGCTAATGCTGGTAAATTTGAAGTAAAGCCAAAACTAAAAAAACAAATATAAGTCATCATATAATACATCACCCATATAAACACAGTATGTAATATAAAGGACAGTTTGTTATCAAGCTTAC
>NZ_JBFFKR010000251.1:0-5078 GCF_041555295.1 Ancylomarina sp.
CACAAATGAAAATATTTTAAATGTGGAAGCTTTGCATTATGTAATGGCAATGGAGCAATTCAACGGTTTTTACTATCTTGGTCGCTTTGTGTACATTTACACAATAAATTTGCGATACGTTTAACTTTGGTGAAAGCAGAAAAGCATTTTTAATAAATGTTTTAGTCAGATACGCTTCGATCAAAAAACTTTTATTCTTTATGAAGAAAACTACAAAACAAAATATAATCAATCTCTTTGAACAATGGTCAGGTGATCAGCTTGTGAGTACTGAGTTGATACCACAATCAGGATCATATCGTGAATACATTCGTATTATTGGCGAAGAGAAAACGGCGATGGGTGTTTACAATACCGATAAAAAGGAAAATAATGCATTTGTAACTTTTAGCCGTCATTTTAAATCCAAAGGCCTACCAGTTGCTGAAATTTTAGCTGTAGATGAATCTAAGGATATTTATTTGCAAGATGATTTTGGCGATACCATGCTTTTCGATTATATCCAAAAGGAGCGAAAAGGTGATCATTTTCCTGATTCACTTATTCTGATTTTAAAAAAGACGATTAAAGAACTGGTTCGATTTCAAATTGAAGGTCATGAAGGTTTAGACTATTCAGTTGCATACCCACGGGCTGCTTTTGATAAGCAATCTATGATGTGGGATCTAAATTATTTTAAATACTATTTTCTTAAGCTTGCAAAAATTCCATTCGATGAGCAATTGCTGGAGGATGATTATCTGAGATTTACAGATTATTTATTGCAGGCTCCTGCGGACTATTTCCTTTATAGGGATTTCCAATCGAGAAATGTCATGTTAAAGGATGGAGAACCTAAGTTTATCGATTACCAAGGAGGACGAAAAGGGGCTTTGCCTTACGATTTAGCTTCGCTCTTATACGATGCTAAAGCAGATTTTCCTGAAGCTTTACGTGAAGAGCTTTTAGCTTATTATTTGGAAGAGTTGAGTCATTATAATCATATCGATATTGAAGGCTTTAAATCGCATTATTATGCTTTTGTTTTGATTCGTATGATGCAGGCTATGGGCGCTTTTGGCTTTAGAGGTTTCTACGAAAAGAAAGAACACTTTTTGCAATCAATACCTTATGCCTTACGTGATTTAAAAGAGGTTTTACAGCATTTAGATTTTTCAGTACCGCTTCCGGAATTAACGACTGCTCTTGAAAGAGTTTGTGATTCAGAATTTCTTAAAACGGTTGGCGTAAGCAAAGAGAATAAACTGAATGTATTGATTCAAAGTTTCTCATATCGAAGAGGGATTCAGCCTAATGGTTTCGTTTTCGATTGTCGTATAATCGATGACCCTGTTGGTGATATTCGTTTTGAAGAAAGTCATATGAATTCTGAGTTTCTTCCAACATTTTTCAAAGAAGAAACATGCATGCATGCTTTTCTCAAATCGGTTTGTGCTGTCGTCGATATTGCGATTGATAAATCAGAAAAACAATTGGAAATCTATTTTGGCTGTGTCGGTGGTCAGCATCGATCGGTTTATGCTGCAGAATTCATGGCTCAATATATCGATATGAAATACGATGTTGAAGTCAATTTAAGACATCAAGAACTTGATAACGTTGTAGCTTAATAGCAATGGGAAAGAAGCGTTGTAAATTATCGAAAACTGAATATGCTGATAAGCTATGCAAAGGCGGAGGTAAGTACGTGTGTAATAAATGTGCTCGCGTAGCTAAGAATGTGAAAAGGCTTTGTGATGCTAAAGAAATAAAAAGACAACATGATTAATGCGATGATATTTGCAGCAGGTCTTGGAACCAGACTGCAACACTATACTAAGAATTGCCCAAAGGCCTTAGTCAGCTTGAATGGAAAACCTTTATTGGAACATTGTATTTTAAAGCTTAAAGCTTTTGGTGTAGATCGAATAGTGATTAACGTTCATCATTACGCTGATCAAATTGAAGCTTTTCTTGTTTCGAAAGATAATTTTGGGATGGATATTCAGATTTCTGATGAGAGAGAGCTTTTGTTGGATACTGGTGGTGCAATTAAAAAGGCTAAGTCTCTTTTCTTACCCAATGCTCCCATTTTAATTTATAATGTGGATATTTTAAGCTCATTAAACCTAAAGGATCTTCTAGTAGCTCATGAAAGCAAGCATGCTTTAGCGACTTTGAATCTAAGAGATAAGAATACCAACAGACATTTGTGCTTTAATCAGGAAGGTTTGTTGTGTGCCTGGAAGAATGATGCTACTAACGAAGTGAAGATTGTGAATGAAAGTCATCTTAATTCTAATGCCTATAGCTTTTCTGGCATTCATATTATCGATTATAAGCTTTTAGCTTTGATTAAAGAAGAAGGTGTATTCTCTATCATTGATTTGTATTTGCGCCTGGCAAAAGATTATCCTATAGCTGGATATCATGATAAGTCTGAAATTTGGATGGACCTTGGAAAACCCGAGGAATTATTGAAGGCTGAATTATTAATCAAAAAGTTGGCTAAAGATTAAATCGTTTCATTTCCTAAAGCATAAAAAAAATCCATTCTTTAAGAATGGATTTTTTATTTATATCAGTTTTGTTATTCGACGTTCAAGAGAATTTAAGAAGCGCTTAAATAATCCGAAATACAAGATGAAATATAGTGAGATAGTCATTGTCCAGATGACAATTAAGTTGACCCAATAGGTATCATATTCACGATTAAATATCTTTTTTCGAGGTGCATAAAAGTGCGACTTTAAGAAGGCACTTTCACCATCTCTAAATATAGGATCAATTCTTTGGTGTAAGCGATCGTTGTATTCTACGATACGTTCTATGTCATTGCTATTTTTAACAAACTCAGCAAGTCTATCGTTATCGTAAGATTTTTTCATGTTTACGAAACTTTCTTTATCAGGGAACTGACTTTGTAAGGCAAGTAATTTCTCATCTTTCTTCTTATTCGCAGCATTATAAAGCATGATATAATGACGATTAAGATCGTTAAGGTAGTTCTTGAGTTCTTTTAACAGAACAATGTTAGTTGGTTTTCTATCTAAAAGATCCAGCTTCTCAAAACGTAAAGGAAGAGAATGACTCTTGAGCTCGTTATAAATCAATTTCAAATTGGATTTATATTTATCATCAATTTGCCCTTTCAATAAAACCTTTTCACAATCGTGAAGTTTGTTTTTTAAAATAGGCAACCAGTAATTCTTTTTATAATCAGCCTGGCTCATGATCTTATCAAATAAATAGAAATTACTTTCGTATTCATTTGCGGTGAACTGTTCTACTGCCAAAGCTTCGTAAGCCCATCGTGCTGTTATGATCTCACCATACCATGGAATTTTGTTAGGATGAGAGATGCTAGGGTTTATTTTATCAAATTTCACAATAACGCCACTCAATATTAATTGAGGAATTAATATGAACGGTATTAGAATATAGATATTTATGACTGTTTTGAAACTGTCTGAAATAACTAAGCCGAGCATATTTGCAAAACACCACGTGCTAAAAAGAACAAGCCAATAGGTGAAATACATGTCTTTTATTTCGAGTATATAATTACCAATAATTACGAAAATAAAAGCTTGAAAAGCAGATACAGAGAATAGAATAACAACCTTTGAAAGGTAGTAACTTGATCTACTCAGATTAAGGAAACGTTCACGTTTTAATATTTTTCTGTCTTTTATTATTTCCTCTGCACTTAGTGTTAATCCAATAAAAAGAGCGATAATCACAGCCATAAAAAGATAGACAGGAATATTGCTGTTATTGCTAAATGTATAGCCTACTTCATTGGCTTTATCTATATTATAGAATTTAATAATATACGATAAGATGAATGCCAAAAGTGGTGTTTCTAATAGATTTATAAGCAAATACTGTGGATTTGCTAATTTCGAAATAAGATCGCGCTTGACAAAAACGTTAAACTGTTTAAGTTGTTTTGGTACTTTAAAACTTATTTGAGGTAGTTCTTTCGCGTCTTTAATGTTTTTTTGAGAGATATTGCTTTCCTGAAATCTTTTACCCCACTGTTCAGGTCTTACTTTTCGAATTTGAGTTGGAATACCATATTCATCGAGAACTTCAGATTCAACCATATTGAAAATCTGGTCAGCATCAATATTACCACAAACTTCACATTCGTTACCACTACGGTTCGCTTGTTGTGTTTGTGATTTAAAGTAGGTGATTGCATCTAGTGGATTACCATTGTAAATCATATAGCCGCCCAAATCCAGAAAAATAAGGCGATCAAACATTTTGAATGTCTCACTTGAAGGCTGGTGAACAACGACAAATATTAATTTACCCTTTAGGGCTAAGTTCTTTAGGAGATCCATTATTTTAGAGGAATCTCTGGATGACAGGCCTGACGTCGGTTCATCAAGAAAAAGAACAGCAGGTTCTCTAATTAACTCTAGGGCTATATTTAGTCGTTTACGTTGCCCTCCACTAATTTTTTTATCGAGAGGGGTTCCAACCTTTAAGTTTCGAGCTTCGAAGAGACCTAAGTCGTTCAATGCTTTGTAAACAAGTCTAATAATCTGAAAAGAAGAATATTTATCGAAACAAAGCTTAGCGTTAAAGTAAAGGTTCTCAAAAACAGTTAATGAGTCGATAAGTAGATCATCTTGTGAGACATGACCTATTATCCCTTCTATAGAATCTTTTTCGAGATAGATGTCACGACCATTTATTAGAACCTGACCTTTTTGTGGAGCTAATGAACCATTGAGGATGTTAAGCAGTGTCGTTTTACCTGCACCACTAGAGCCCATGATTCCAACCATCTTTCCAGATTCTTCTTTGAAAGAATGTTGATGAACTCCCTGGTCGTTCTCTTTATATCTAAATTCAATATCTTTAGTCTCGAATACAACACGTTCACTGTTCGCATCTCGATTAAATGTACTTAAAATATCACTAAAATAGATGGGTTCAATTTTAGGATTACGAACAGACGAACCTTGAGTAAGAATATGAATACGATCGGGCTTTAGGGCCAGTCCATTCATGAAGAGTTCGCTTAAACCTTGGAATCGTATAACAAAAAGATCAACTCGAACGAGGCGGAGAATTTTAATTTC
>NZ_JBFFKR010000252.1:0-5057 GCF_041555295.1 Ancylomarina sp.
GGTTCATGATATGGACTGGGAAGTTGCGCCTGATAGACATACCATTAAAACTAGAGAAATACTTGAAGAGGCTAATTGGCCTGAGGATTATATCCGTGCGGTTGAATCTCATGCTTTTGGCTCTTGTACAGAGGTTGAGCCAATTTTGCTTTTAGAAAAAACGCTTTATACCATTGATGAACTTACAGGACTGATCACAGCGACTGCATTAGTACGCCCTTCAAAATCTATTATGGATGTAAAAGTGAAATCGGTAAAACGAACCTGGAAGACAAAGAACTTTGCAGCTGGTTGTCATCGTGAAACGATTGATAAAGGTGCCGGAATGTTAGGCATAGAACGAGGGGAATTGATTGAAGGAACATTAACTGCTATGCAAGGAATTGCCGAAGAATTGGGCTTGAAAGGAGTTGATTAGTGATGAATTAGGAGTTATGAATTATAAATATAATCTAGACGCAGATAAGTGAATGATCACTTATGATTTATACTTACTGTCATCATGCAAAATTATATTTAATTAGCGTCGAAGATCAAACTACAGTATATATCGATTCATAACTATTAATTCAAAATACTGAGTCCTATCATATTTCAATATCTGGTAAAGCTTTATCTTTATCATCCAAACTAACAAAACGCTCTTCTGAGCTATAAATCTAATAATCATGAAAAAACTACTTCTGTTTGTATGTACGGCCTTATTTTTTGCGGCTTGTCAACCAAACGAAACGACTACCCAAACAACTAGTGTTGAAAAATCGAATATCGATAAATCGACAGTAGATGCAACAGTTTGTGCTTTGAAAGCAAAATTCCCTAATGCTGACGAGAGTTTATTGTCAAGAGGAGTGAAACATGTGGCTAATCTATGGATTGCTAGTGATGGCTCTGCTGAAGTTTTTAAAACTTTCTGTGAAGCCAATTACGTTGCTGATAAAAATGAGCGTGTGTTGGTCTTCAATAAAATATCACGAAATATCGAGATCATTACAGGGTATTTTAATAAGATCACTCTGGATTTATTAGAGCCTGTACATTTAAACACTTTTGAGAAGCATGCTATCGATAATGAGTTTGGTGCTTATAGTGTTGATGCGCATTGGCAAGATGATTTTTACAAGAATAAAATTGCATTCATTATTGCTCTAAACTTTCCTCCTTTTAGTCTTGAAGAGAAAGAAGCTTTGGCAGGGAAATGGAATCGTCAGCAGTGGGCTTATGCGCGTTTAGGTGATTATTTTACGGCTAGAGTTCCAGCGGAGCTATTGCAAAATGCGAATAATGCAGCTGCAGGAGCGGATCTTTATATTGCAGACTACAACATCTTTGTTGGTCATTTGACTGATGCTAATGATAAACGTTTTTTTCCAGAGGATAAGGTTCTTCTTTCGCACTGGAACTTACGTGACGAAATTAAAGCGAACTATGCAAATTCGGTAGATGGACTTGAGAAGCAGAAGATTATCTATCAGGTGATGCAACGTATTATTTCTCAAGAAATCCCTGAAAAGGTAATTAACAGTGGCGATTTCGAATGGGATCCCTATACAAATGTGGTCTACCAGAATTGTAAAACTATTGAGGCTACTCCAGAGCCAAATGAGAGATACCAGCAGATATTGAATAATTTCCACGCGAATAAGGAAATTGACCCCTACTATCCTGATCAGAATACCTTTATTAAAAGACAGTATGCAGGAGCAAAGGAGATTTCGCACGAAAACACGGAGAAGATCTTTACTGATTTCTTAAAATCGGAAGAAACTAAAAAAGTAGGTGAGCTTATTAAGAATAGATTGGGACGTGACTTGCAGCCATTTGATATTTGGTACGATGGTTTCAAAGCTCGTAGTGGTATGGATGAGTCGAAGCTTGATGCACAGACTAGAAAATTGTATCCTAATGCTCCTGCTTTAGAAGCTGATCTTTCTAATTTATTAGAAAAATTAGGTTACGGAAAAGACCGAGCTAAATTCCTTGCAGATCATATTGCTGTTGATCCAGCAAGAGGTTCAGGGCACGCTTGGGGTGGTGCTAAAAAAGGACAGAAAGCTCATTTGCGTACTAGAATTGGTGCCAAAGGAATGGATTATAAAGGCTATAATATTGCGATTCATGAATTTGGTCACAATGTTGAGCAAACAATTTCATTGTATGATGTTGATAATTTTATTATGAATGGTGTGCCAAATACTGCATTTACTGAGGCTCTAGCTTTCATCTTTCAAAAGAGAGACATGCTACTTTTAGATAGAAATGATGAATCTGATCAGAAAGATGCTTTAAAGAAACTAGATTTATTCTGGAGTGCATACGAAATTATGGGTGTATCGGTTCTTGATATCCGTGTTTGGAAGTGGTTGTATGAAAACCCTGAAGCCAATGCAGCTCAGCTTCGTGATGCAACTATGCAGATTGCCAAAGAGGTTTGGAATGAGTTCTATGCGCCTGTTTATGGAATAAAAGATCAGACTATTTTAGCTGTTTATTCACATATGTTGAATAGTCCTTTATATCTATCGAACTATGCTTTTGGTAATGTTATTGAATTTCAATTAGAGGAACAACTTAAAGGTAGAAGTTTCCCTAATGAGGTTGATCGTATCTTTAAGCAAGGTAAATTAACACCTAACCAGTGGATGATAGAGGCTACAGGTAGTAAACTATCTACTCAGCCATTGATTCAGGCCGCTAGTGAATCATTAAAGAAGTTAGAAAACTAATCAACTTAGAATATAATTTTAAAAGGGCATTCCAAACGGAATGCCCTTTTTTTGATTGACCTAGGATGATTTTTGATTTTAGGGTGAAAATTTTCCCAACAAATTTCACTTAATTAATCTGACATATTTTTGTTATTGATTAGGATTCATATTATTTTTCCTATCTTATAATGCCCGTTCCTTTTTTCCAAAGTTAAGGAAGTAGGAAGTCGCCATACTATTCTCGTGTCCCGAGAGTCAATTGTTCTTCAATTAATATATTCTTTACATATATAATCTTTCTGTTTATTGTGACTGTTTTCCTAATATAACAGAATGTTCTGATCCTAAAATTGTTTTATTGTGAGAAAAATCATCGGTTTAAGTTTAATCTTTTGTTTTATTACTAGCAGTGTTTTTGCGGAGATTAAAAGTGTTGGAATTCCATTTATTCGTAGTTTTTCTAAACGGGAATATAAAGGAGGTTCTCAGAATTGGAATATGGTTCAGACTTCGAATGGCTTGATGTATTTTGCCAATAACGATGGGGTTTTGGAATTTGATGGTAATTCGTGGCGCTTGATTCCCATGCCCAATAATTCTGTAGTAAGATCTCTGGCTGTTGATAGTTTACAAAGGATTTATGTGGGGGCATATAACGAATTTGGGTATTTGGAACCCGATCATCAGGGAAAACTAAGCTATCACTCTCTTGTCGATTTAATACCTGAGGCAGAGCGCGATTTTTCTGAGATTTGGCAAATTTTCCCCTATGAAGATGGCATCCTTTTTCATTCCTTTCAAAAGGTCTTATTTTATAAAGATGGTAAAATTACAACCTTCAATAGCGAAACTGAGTTCCACTATAGTTTTATGTTGGGAAATCAGTTATTTATACAGGAGAAAGAAAAAGGCTTATGCTTGTGGGACAAGCAGAAAGCTGAGCAGGTTAGCGGTGGTGGATTTTTTAAGGATCTTGAGATTGTGAGCATTTTGCCTTATTCTGATCATTCTATGATTATTGCCACGGCTACGTCTGGTCTGTTTATGTTTGACGGAGATAAGGTCCAAATTTGGGATGCCTCACTTAATGAGATATTTGAAAAGGATCAGTTATTTTCAGGTATTTCGCTTGGCGATCGCTTTTATGCCTTTGGAAGTGTCGTAAATGGGATATATATACTCGATAAATCTGGACATTTGGTTCAGCATATTAATTCTGATAAGGGCTTGCAAAACAATACCATATTATGCCTTTTTCAGGATCAGGAAGAAAATCTTTGGTTGGGTCTCGATAATGGAATTGATTATTTGGAGATTAGCTCTCCTTTGTCTCTTTTGAAAACGAATCGGGATATCGGTACAGGATATACTTCTATTGTTTATGATAATTACCTTTATCTAGGTACTAATATGGGATTATTTTGTAAAGCACTTCCTAATAAATCAAATCTAAGGTTAGAAGCAGATGATTTGGAATTGGTTAAAAATACAACAGGGCAGGTTTGGTCTTTAAAAGTGGTTGGTGGGGAGTTGATTTGCGGACACAATAAAGGCACTTTCCGAATTGAAAAGACTCAGGCTAATTTGATTTCTGATATTGAAGGGGGATGGCAGTATTTGTATAAAGAAGAATTTCCAAACCAAATGATAGGGGGGACCTATTCAGGATTGGTCCTGTTCGAGAAAACGGCAAAGAGTCAATGGAAATGGCAGTTTGTGAAAGAAATTGGTGGTTTTAATGAATCGTCTCGTGAAATGATATGGGACGATGACAATTCAATATGGATGTGTCATGGTTACAAGGGTGTTTACCATATCTTTTTGAATCCAACTTTGGATTCCTGTGTAAATTATAGATTTTATGATGAGAATGATGGTTTTAACTCTCATCTGAATATTAATGTTCAGAAGATACGTGATGAAATTGTTTTTTCAAGTCCCAATGGTTTTTATAAATATCAGCCCGAATTAGATCGCTTTGGTGAGCATAAATATCTAAATGACTTATTAGGATCTGAGGGGAGAGTTAGTAAATTGATTGAAGATGATAATGGAGATGTTTGGTTCTTTCAAGGAGGAAATATGGGCTTGTTAAAGCGACAAATAGGGAATTCCTATGAGATGATTAGCAAGCCATTTGTTTCATTGAAGGATGCCTTTACAAATGCTTTTGAGAATGCTTACACATACGATCGGAAAAATGTGTTGATTGGTACCGAGCAAGGCTTTGTACATTATAACCCTTCCATAACAAAACGATACGATTCCGATTTTCAGGTTTTAATTCGTGAAGTAAGCCTCACTAGTCCTCGAGATTCGGTAATTTTCTTTGGCGAAGTCAATCAAGCA
>NZ_JBFFKR010000253.1:0-5052 GCF_041555295.1 Ancylomarina sp.
CTGGTGAAAGAAATCAGGAATGTCCTGTAAAGTCATTGGATCACCTTTCTTTTCAAGAAAAAGTAGATTGGTTTAAAGATTTAAGTGAGGATGAAAGAAGAGCCCTTGCACAAAAGCATAGTTGCTGTTCTTCATCCAGACAATCGAATAAAGAGGAATAAAAAAAAATATTGATTCATCCTAAGGAACTTGCATGCAAGCTCCTTATCCAAAAATGAAATATCAAATTATAGTTGCCTTTATCGAACTGTTTTTTTTAATATGTGTAGGCTTTGCTCAATACAGCACCCCAATAGCTCTGCACGAGAACGTTCGTTATGGGCTAAAATAAGTTTTCTTTATGCTTTGTTCTTTTTTCTTACTTTTGACCAACAAGAAAACAACAAACTCATAAATGCCTAATCAATTTAAAAATAATGCCATTCGTGGCCCCATTAATTCATGGTTACTTAGAATCATGTCGGCTTATATGCATTATAAGTTTGGCGATATGAAAAACGCCATGTTCAAAGATCATCCTGATAGGGTGGTTGAGATTGGTTCGGGTGCAGGTGAAAATATGCGTTATTTGAGAAAAGGCACGCACCTTATTGCTATTGAACCCAATGTGCACATGCACGAGAGTTTGAAGAAAACGGCAGATAAGTATGGAATCAATCTAGAGATTCGTTCTTTGATTGGAGAGGCTATCGACTTAGATAATGAATCGTGCGAGTTCGTTATGAGTACATTGGTGCTTTGTACCGTTAAGGATTTGGAAGCGTGCTTAAAACAGGTAAAAAGGGTGCTGAAACCTTCAGGTAAATTCGTTTTTATTGAGCATGTTAAAGCCAGAGATAATTCTGTCCTGGCAATAATTCAAAACTTGCTTCACAAACCCTGGCACTATTGTTTCGAGGGCTGTCATACCAATCGGGATATTCAGCCATTTATCGAATCTGCTGGCTTCAGTCAGTTAGAAATTGAATCCTACAATTTATATTCCGCTATTGTACCTATTATTCCACAAATAAGGGGAATTGCCATTAAATAAGAAGTTATACATCGCTATTTTTTTGCTAATTCATTAAGCATCCCTTTAAAGATAATGTAATGAAGTGGGTAAGAAGCATACCAGTATAGTCTCCCTGATACACCTTTGGGTCTAAAAGTAGTAGTAAGGGACAGTTGATCACCAGAGATTTTAAATTCAAACCAGGCTTCTCCCGGGAGTTTCATTTCTGCAAATAAGAGCAATCTGCCCTCTTCTTTATTGGCGTACAATACTCGCCACAAATCAACAACATCACCTGTAGCTAGTTCATCTTGCTTAGTGCGTCCTCTTCTTAAACCAACACCACCAAACAGGCGATCGAGATATCCCCTAAAGTGCCAAAGCCAGTCGGCATAATACCAACCCGTTTTTCCACCTATCCGCCATATTTTTTCAAGGCATGCTTCACGGTCATCAATTTTTTGTTTTCTAATATCAGACATGCAACCAAAACTAGGTACTTTAATGTAATCAGAAATTTGACTATTTAATCTGCCACTAATCAGAGAATCTTTCCAGCTTGATATCACTTCATTACTCTCTATTTTTAGAAATGCTCTCGACAAAGCTTCTTTGTAACTTAGGGGAGATAGATTCAGAATCTCCATGAGTTTACTGTTCCTGCAAACCACTTCTACTTTCATACTATTGACCAAGGCGATAGCCAGCTTGTATGAGGTTGAGGTAACAAAGTATAACCAATAGGACGACAACTTAGGGGTCATAAAAGGTAAAATGAAAATCCTCCTTTTTAGATTCCTACTCCTTGCATATTCAAGCAACATTTCTTTGTACGTGAGAATGTCAGGGCCTCCAATATCAAAGCTTTGGTTATATGTTTCAGTATTAAATAAAGAGTCGGACAGGCATGTAATAACGTCTGTAATTCCAATGGGTTGACATCTGGTGTTTAGCCATCTTGGGGTAACCATGATAGGTAGTTTTTCGATAAGGTCTCTCATGATTTCAAAGGAAGCGCTTCCTGATCCTATTATGATACCAGCACGCAAGCATGTAAAGGCGTAGTTTCCCTTACCCAATTCGATCTCCACATTCTCACGAGATTTCAGGTGTTTCGATAAAGCTGACTCATTGATGATGCCACTTAGGTACACGACATGTTGGACATGGGTTTGATTAATCGCTTCTCTAAAATTAATGGCTGATTGTTT
The DNA here is from genome assembly GCF_041555295.1 of Ancylomarina sp. NCBI lineage: Bacteria > Pseudomonadati > Bacteroidota > Bacteroidia > Marinilabiliales > Marinifilaceae > Ancylomarina > Ancylomarina sp. The sequence continues at coordinate 2,206 of NZ_JBFFKR010000253.1, forward strand.
TTCTAAAATCTCATAATCACGTGCTGAGGACATGGAATGAACCAGATAGTAGGCAGCATCAATATCTTTGGGGATTTTTTTTAGCGATTCAGTATCTAAAAGATCAATTTGAATGACTTCGATATGAGGTAAAAGTGATTGTGGTGGGTTAAATCGCTTTTGGTCACGAACACAACAAACAACACTATGCCCATTCTTAATCAGAATAGGTAAGAGTCTTTTACCAATATAGCCTGTTGCCCCAGTTAATAGAATTTTCACAGCTCGATATTTTAGAATTAGTTGATTGTGATATGCTTGTGCCTAAATGCGATTCAAGTTAATCTATTTTGGAGAAGTATCCTATATCGACTGATTGGGATGTTTATTGTACTACAGCTTTTACAATATTAAAGCTGTATTGAATTGAAGGTTTTTATTATCCTTAGAGTTTCTATTAGTCGTTTATTTAGAGATTTGTAGGCGAACGATTCACCTTAATATCTCCATACTGTTAATTTATTATAATTAATAAAATATTTTATATTGAAATGTGTGTAGTTTACAATAAATACTTAAATTCATATTGCTTTAAGCAAAAAAATGTCCTGAGGGTATCTGCGAATTGTTTTTGGAGATAAAGAAAGGTGATGATGCAAGCCGTTTGATTTGAGAATGATAACGGACAAGATGGGGGAGTCGGGATAAAATGAATCGAATTTATTCAGAATAAGTATATAATTAAAACAGGTAACCCATCAGCTATACATCATCAACTTTGGACGGTGGAGGATGCAGCTGGTGGGACCTGCAGTATTCATTTTTAATCTTAAAATTATGGCCTTAAGATACGGTTTAATTTTAAATCATCTGACTGATGATCCAGATGACTATATGGGACTCGTTACAGATAACGAAACCATAACTACAGAACAGATTGTAGAACGAATGATAGGCAAAGGCTCAACTGTTACTAAAGCAGAAGCTTTGTCAGTCATCGAAGAGTTTAATTATGCAATTGTCGATGCAGTTGCTAATGGTAATAATGTGAACACCGAACTCTTTAAAGTATATCCTAGTTTATCGGGTGTTTTTGCCAACGAGCAAGATGCTTTTGATAAGAACCGTCACTCTATTCGATTGAATCTAAATGCAGGTAAGCGCCTGTCCGAAGCTATTTCGAATATCGAGTTGCGGAAAGTTGAGGTGATAACTCCTCAGCCTGTGATTCAACGATTCTCCGATCTGAAAACAAAAACCATTAACGAAAGCTTCAGTCCCGGGCAAATTGCTTCTCTTAAAGGTGTATTGCTTAAGTTCGATGAGGAAGATGATAAGCAAGGTGTATTTTTTATTGCAGTTGATGGCACAGAGACTCGTGTTAGTAATCTGGTGAAAAATAAGCCTTCGGAGCTTTTATTCTTTGTTCCCGAAAGCCTAACGGCTGGAACCTTCCAGATTGAAGTAAGAAGTATATTTAAAAATTACAAAAGCATGCGTGTGGGGAGATTGTTAATCGATCTTACTCCGGTAAGCTAAAACCTAAACCCTACGGATTCTGAATAAATTTAAGCCGACTTTAACGAGTCGGCTTTTTGTATTTTTATTTGTATCCCACGACGCTTATGGTCGTAGCACTACGACAGTTGCGGTCGTAGTACCGCGACTGTTATGGTCGTGCATCTACGACTGTTGTGGTCGTGGTACCACGACTAAAATAGTCGGGAAGAGCTTGTCGCGACTATTGGTTTGAAGATCAAAATAAGCAGACAATTCGACATTTAATACAAATCGCTATGCTAGTAAAAATATAAAAGGCCCTCTTGGGTGGAATTACTGGAACAGCCGCCATTTCTTTATTCATGATGCTATAAATACAGGAAATATTGCTGACCTGACTTTGTTTGTATTCAATTTTTTCACTTGGATAGTCCTGATCATTTACGAGAATTGACTAAATTGAGATAGCTATATAAAAAGTCCAAAATGAACATACAAGAATTAAAATCGAACTTGACATTGCCCATCATCGTCGCACCTATGTTTCTGGTTTCAGGAACCGAATTGGTGATTGAGTCCTGTAAAAAAGGCGTGTTAGGTACTTTCCCTTCCTTAAACGGAAGAACACCTCATGATTTTGAGCGTATGTTGATTGAAATAACATGTGCATTAGAAAGCTTTAAATTGGAAACAGGAATTGAACCTGCCCCTTTTGCTGTTAATTTGATTGTAAATAAAACAAACCCCAGACTGATACCAGATTTAAAGCTTTGCGTCAAGTATAAAGTGCCTTTGGTGATCACATCATTGGGGGCATCCAAAGATGTGGTTGATGCCATTCATCAGTATGGCGGTTTGGTTTTTCACGATATCATAAAAAAGAGACATGCCCAAAAAGCGATCGAAGTGGGTGTTGATGGTATCATTGCTGTTGCCGCAGGGGCAGGAGGACATGCAGGTACCGCAAATCCATTTGCATTGCTTGATGAAATCAGATCTTTTTATAAGGGCATTTTAGTTTTGGCCGGAGCAATCAATAGCGGGAAAGACATATTAGCAGCCCAAAATATGGGGGCTGATTTTGCTTATATGGGTACGCGATTTATAGCTACAAATGAAAGCCTGGCAGTTGATTCTTATAAGGCCTCACTGGTTAGTTCTCAAATTGACGATATTTTATACACCGACGCTGTTTCGGGTGTTTATGGTAATTTCTTAAAATCCAGTATCGAAAAGTCTGGTATTGATCTTAGCCAAAAGAAGAAAGAAGACTTCTCAGAGCTTTCTGCACAAAATGATAAAGCATGGAAAGATATTTGGTCAGCCGGGCAAGGTGTTGCAGGAATTGATGCTGTCGTTTCAGTAAGC
>NZ_JBFFKR010000254.1:0-5051 GCF_041555295.1 Ancylomarina sp.
CTCTATGGTGTAGTTCATCAATCCATAAGAGCGAGTGTAGAGAAATATTCCATTAAAGACTTAGAGATCTTCTTTGGTTACGAGCGTAAGATGGATTTAAGAGAGCTTTCAAGTCACAAATCGCAATTAGAGTTGCTTCTGCAAACAGAAAATATTGACAAACTAAGCAAAGTAACCCAAGCAGCCGTTCAATTGTATAATCAAGACGACTGCGAATCCTTGGTTCGGTTGCAAGCATGGTTGGAGGAGATACGTAATGATCTAATCAAAAATGGTTCTGATATTACCCGGCCAATTGACGGTGAAGGCACGGCCAGCGATAGAATTACAGCCCATCAAGAAAGTATAAAACCCATTATGGATGCCTTGTTGGAAGGCGTGCCTCCGATACGAACAGAACGAAATAATGTGCAGCAGGCACAATTCATTTTGGCGCATATGCTGGACTGGTATCGCAGAGAGAAGAAGTCTTTTTGGTGGGAATTCTTCCGACTTAAAGAGCTCCCAGAAGATGAGTTACTGGAAGAACGAAAAGCCCTTTCTTTTCTTCAATTTACCGGTGAGCGCGTACCCGAGAAAAGAAGCGTAGTTGATACGTATACTTTCCCCTATCAAGAATGTGATCTCCGCATAGGTCAATTGCTAGAAGATCAGGAAGACAACAAAATTGGTACGATTCACTATATCGATGTCGATAGCCGCTTGCTCAAAATCAAGAAAGGACCATCGAAGATAGACTTAGCACATCCAGTTACGGTCATGAGCCTAGAAAACATTAACTCAAAAACAAAAGAAGAAGCTATAATTAGCTTGGCAGAATGGGTTGTAGCCAATGCCATGGAAAGCGATTTCAGAACTTATCGGGCAGCCAGACAACTACTTATGAATGTCTCTCCAACGCTGACCGAAGAAATAAATAAATACGAGGACATCACCAAAAAGACCTTTGATTTTGCATTCAAGTTAGACAGCAGTTATTTACCCGTTCAAGGCCCCCCTGGCGCTGGCAAAAGTTTTACTGGAAGCCACCTGATTGTCAAACTCGTGCAAGAAGGCAAGAAAATTGGGGTCACAGCTTTAAGCCACAAGGTTATCTCGAACTTACTTACCAAGATTTCGGAAGTTGCTGAGGAACATAATCTTTCACTCAAAATGCTACAAAAGGTAAAAGCCGATTATGATGAAGCGGTGTCTTGGCAAGTAACAACAGACGATAATGCCATCCAGGCAGCTTTGGGTAACGTAGATGTTATTGCTGGAACGTCTTTCATGTGGAGCAAGCCACCTTATACAAATGGTGTAGATTACCTGTTTGTGGATGAAGCGGGTCAACTATCCCTAATTGATACATTAGCCGTTTCACATTGCTGTTCAAACCTTGTTCTGCTTGGTGACCCACAGCAATTGAAACAACCCCAACAAGGGGTCCATCCCGATGGCACAGAAGTATCAGCATTAGAACATGTGCTTCAAGACGAGAAAACCATTTCAAATGAGCAGGGCATCTTTTTAGCTGAAACCTGGCGCATGCATTCATCCATCAATGCATTTGTTTCTGAACTCTTTTATGAGAACCGGTTGAAATCAAAAAAACATCTTGATCAGCAGCAAATTTTAGGATCCAAATATTCTGGAGCGGGATTATATCTTGAAGAGATTGAACACAGCGGCAATACCAATTCATCAAGTGAAGAAGTTGAGAAAGTGGTTGAGATTGTGCATCAACTCACAAGCGGTGAAACCATATTCATAAATGAAAAAGGTGAGGAAGCCACATTAACAACTTCGGACATAAAGATCATCACTCCTTATAATGCCCAAGTACAAGCCATTAAGCAACAACTGCCAACTCTAGAGGTTGGAACGGTAGACAAGTTTCAAGGGCAAGAGGCTGCGGTCATCATTTACTCGGTGGGTACGTCCAGTTTGGAAGATGCACCGCGTGGCATGGACTTTCTCTTTAGCCCAAATCGCTTTAACGTAGCTGTATCACGAGCGCGCACGCGCTTTATCATGGTTGCCAACCCTGCTATTTTTGAAGCGGAATGCAAAAGTCCAGATCAAATTAAGTTGGCGAATGCCTTTTGTAGGTTTAAGGAACTTTCACAGTGAACCCGATCCCCGTAATTAAATTATAAAAGCCTAAAGTCAATCTTTCGTATGAGCTTGCATTAAAAAATAACAGATAAGTGCTTTGAGCCGCATGGCATCCTAAGTAATTTGAATTATTAAATAGTAATTGAATAAAGTATTAAACATGGGGAATTCTGACCAAATATTTAAAAAACCAAAGGGGAAATCTCACTTAGATAAAGATTTTTTAGAAGAGTTGAAGCATAAACTATGGTCTACTCGTGGTAGTAGGTTTCAAGCAAGTGACAGACTTAAGACTAGAAATAAGTATTCTGTATTAAGTGTTAGCCTTCTTTCTGCATACCTAATTATATTTGGGTTACTTTCAGTCTATAATTTATATAATCCTGAAACTATATCTGAGAATCTAATCCCATTTACAATTACTTCGTTGTCAATTTTTTTGTTGGTTTTTTCACTTTTTGAAAATTCTAAGGAATATTCTCATAAAGCAATTCAGTTTCACGATTGCGCTCTTGAAATAGCTAGACTTTATAATGAACTTCAGAATTTTAAATCATATAATGATGAAGCTACTATAAAAGATAAAAAAGAATTCTCATTCAATTTACAATGTAAGTACCAATCTATATTGGAAAAATATGAAAATCATTTACAAATTGACAACAAGATTTTTAAATCAGAACATAGAGATTACTACGACGACATCAAATGGTATCAAGTAGTAAATTATCGAATTGAATATTTTTTCAAGACATATTTCTTGTATTTGATATCAATCGTATTGCCTGGCATTGTGTTGTCTTATATAATGTTAAAAATAAATTGAATGGTACCCCGTTATCGCTCGTGCTCTGCAAAGGCAAAAACCCGCTAGTGCGCGATTAGCTTCGCTGATCTTCACTTCGTTTCGGTAGTATCGCGTTCCTTCATGTTATATCAACCATTCCCAATTTCTTCCCAAACGCTCGAAGCAAAACAAAGCGCCAATAGATCCTATAAGTCAATCTTTAACTAACATATCAATATTTATGAAATTTGTTTAGTAAAGGTATTATTACTTAACATTTTTAATTATCTTCATGTCTGTATTTTACAAAACAGATGCAAAATACCCTCAAACAACAACAAACAAGGGGTACAAATAACAGTAGGGTAGGTACACAAGCCCAAACGGCGGGTATAAATGGTCAAACACGGGGATAAGAGGCGAAACGGTGGGTATAAATGACCAAACGGCGGGTATAAATGCCCAAACGGTGGGTATAAATGCCCAAACGGTGGGTACAAATGCCCAAACGATGGGTATAAATGCCCAAACGATTACTTTTAAGCATCTGTTCTTAGTATGATTTTTTTATTTTATTTATTATTAACTATAAATTCATAACAAATGGCGACTACTAAGCACATATCCGAAGATCAATTGATCGAAAACTACCGTATTGCACTTGCAAACGTGGAAAATCAACCCGTAATAGCTGCAACAATGGCTGAGTATGGTTACGATTTACCTGTTATCACCAAAGGGAGAGAATTACTTGGAGCAACTACCACAGCTTTTAATTTCAACCAACAAGAAGATAACGAATCCATTCAAGCTCGTGCCAATTTCGATGCCAAGCTAAGTTTAATAACAGATAAATATGCATCGCATCGCAGAAAAGCTAAAGTCGTTTTCCGTAAAGACGAAGTAACACTAAAACAACTTGGATTAACAGGTCCTTATTCAAGAGTATACGTTAAGTGGATTGTAACAATGAAGACCTTCTACAATGGCGTTCGTTCAAATTCAGATCACTTAGCTAAACTTTTGGTATTTAAAATCACCGAAGACGAAATTTCAGCCTGTATAGCAGAGATTAATGCACTAGAAACAACCAGAGCATTATATCTAAAAGAAATAGGTGAATCACAAGAAGCCACAAAAGCTAAAGACAAAGTCCTGGCAGAACTTGAAGAATGGATGAGTGACTTTTACGCTGTTGCAAAAATAGCAATGGAAGACCAACCTCAACTTCTTGAATCATTAGGCGTGTTAGTTCGTAGCTAACAACAAGCATTTGCAGGCTTTTTGCCAACGCACAACCAACTTTAGCAAAAAGCCTGCAAGTTCTTAACAACAAATATATACTCTCCAAAAACCACCAGCATACAAGTGCGAAAAAAAGAATTTTAACTCATAATTAATCACTTCTAAAACAAAAAAGACCTAACAAAAGCTAGGTCTTTAAAATGTAATTAGAATCAATTTGTTCCCTTAATCCATCACAAACTTGCGAAGATCTGAAACTAAGATTTCTTCCACCTCCCCGAACTTAGATTTTTCACTTTTGGTAAACAACATACCGAAAATAGGATAAGTCTTGTAATCAATTTTGCGCAATTCCAGTGGGTTTGAAAATTGTTTAAGTAGCTTTTCGTAATCAAATTGGGCAATGTTTTCAGAAGGAATACCCGTTGAATTATCAAGAATAATTAAACTGTAAATCTCATCATCCATTTCTCTTAATATCTGGTCCCAATCAGGTCGAATGTTGTTTAAAAAGCAGTGGTAAGGGTTTAAACCAGTCGCCTTATTTGTCAGGTCAGCAGTAGTGCACCAGCCTCCAAATCGCATAGGGTTTACCTCAATAGGGATTAGAGTCCCTTTCTCATCAACACGAACCTCAACGTGTACAGGAAAGTTTCTAATTTCGGCTTTATCACCTAATGCCTGAACAAAGTCTTTAAATTGCTGTAGGTGTTTTCGAATTAATTCTTTTGATGTGTAATAGACCCTATCGCTCACGTCTTTTTCAGATGCAAACAGATGTTTTGAAATACCAAGAACCACTGCATCACCCTTGTCATCAAAATAAGCATCGAAGGCAAATTCATCGCCAGCAATCACTTCTTCAATAATGAAAGATGAGGCATTGACCACCTCAATAGGGAACAGGCGCTTAGCATTCGTA
>NZ_JBFFKR010000255.1:0-5048 GCF_041555295.1 Ancylomarina sp.
AATTTCGATCCCAATAAGAAATACCCAATGCTCGTTTATTTCTACGAACGCGTAAGTGATCGTTTACACAAGCATTATGTGCCTCAGCCTAATTGGTCTATTATCAATCCAACATATTGCGTGAGTAATGATTACCTAATTTTCATGCCAGATATCACTTACCCTAAGGTTGGACATCCGGGAGAAAGTGCTTACAGCTCGATTGTAACAGGAACATTGGCTATGATGGATCGTTTCGATTTTATAGACAAAGATAAAGTTGCCTTGCAAGGTCAGAGTTGGGGAGGTTATCAGATTGGACATTTGGTGACAAAAACAAACCTATACAAATGTGCCATGTCTGGTGCACCAGTAAGCAATATGACTTCAGCTTACGGTGGAATTCGTTGGAAGAGTGGCCGTAGTAGAATGTTCCAATACGAACATACTCAAAGTCGAATTGGTGGAACCCTTTGGGAAAAGCCTTTGCACTATATCGAGAATTCGCCCATTTTCTCAATACCAAAGATCAAAACGCCACTTTTAATCATGCACAACGATCATGATGGTGCTGTGCCCTGGTATCAAGGCATTGAGTTCTTTGTGGCTATGCGTCGATTACAGAAACCTTGCTGGTTACTTTCATACAATAACGAAGCTCACAACTTAAAAGGTCGTGCTAATCGTATGGATTTATCCATAAGAATGATGCAGTTTTTCGATTACTACCTAAAAGGAGAAGCTGCTCCTGCTTGGATGGTTGATGGCATACCGGCCATTAAGAAAGGAAAATACGATGGCTATGAGCTGAAAAATTAAGCTATAGAAAAGACCTCAAATATTTTATTTGAGGTCTTTTTGCTTTATTGTTCTTTTAATAAATTTCAATTTTAAGACCGTCATAGGCCATAAAAACATTTTCAGGTAGTTCTTTTGAAATCTCATCATGAAAACCCAATTGGTGGCTAAAATGAGTTAAATATGCCTTCTCTGGCTTCAACTCTTCAATTAAAGCGAGAGCTTCAGAAAGAGTAAAATGTGACAAGTGTTTTTCCTTTCTCAATGCGTTCAAAACAAGAACTTTTAGGCCTTGTAGTTTTTCTTTTTCTGCTTCGGAAATATAATTCGAATCAGTTATATAAGCTAAATCATCAATCCGATAACCATAAACAGGTAGTTTGAAATGTTTTGCACGGATAGGTATAATTTCAGTTCCATTAATATAAAAGGGCTTATTTTCAACAGCCCATAGCTTCAGTTGAGGGATACCAGGATATCGGAATTCGGCAAATACGTAGGCAAACTCTTGTTTTAGTGAAGCTTGCACACGCTCTTCAGCGTAAATATCAACTGCTTTCTTATTTACCCAATTAAAAGCACGAACATCATCTAAACCTGCTGTATGATCTTTGTGCTCGTGAGTAAATAGAATCGCATCAAGCTTCTCAACCTGAGCTCTCAGCATTTGATATCGAAAATCAGGACCACTATCAATCACAATAGTATGCCCGTCAACCTCAATTAAGGCAGAAGTTCTCAATCGTTTATCTCTCTTATCAGTAGATAAACAAACGGGACATTTACATGCTATAATGGGAATTCCCTGAGAAGTTCCTGTACCTAAAAAAGTGAGTTTCACTCTGTATAATTAATGATTAGTAATTAATGATTTACGATTAAAACTTGATTGCCTTTATCCTTTAACCCATAGGCTTTATCCTTTTTTTCTTCTTTCTATATTCCATTCTGAAAGACAAATAAAGCAAGTATAACAAAACAAACACAGCCATAACTGCTGAAGGAATAGCTGCTTCTTTTCCAAATAGAGTCAAAGCAGTTACAACTGCAAATCCTGAACTCTTAATGGTAAGCAATAGGTTCTGAGTAATCGCAATTTCTTTATTAACGCCAATCTTGGCAGCTATCTTCTCATAAACCCAACCTAAACCAAATATACTAAGAAACAGGACTAAAGATACTAGAAAAAGGATGTCAAAATTTGAGAAAAACACCTGCCTATTTAAGCCAACAGCTGTAAATATCAGAAGGGCAAAACCCCAATCAACAACACGACCTCTCACCTTCTCTACCGTTGGTTTAATCGGTTCCCAAAGTAAGAATCTAGAGATAATCATAGGAATCAGAACCAACTTAATCATACTCATAAAAAGCATGCCTGAATCAATGCCACCATCCACATTACTCAATAATCCAACAATAGCAGGGGCTAAAAAAATAGAACTGATAAAAGCCCCTAAAACACCAACAATTCCGTATTTGATATCACCTTCGAGTATATGAGAAAATGGGATAACTGCCAGACCTGGGGGAGTTGCAGCTATAACTACAAAACCTAAAAATAACTCAGGAGTTGGCATCAGAAAGTAGGCTAGACTAATAATCACTGTTCCAAAAACGATGTAGTTAAGAACAGATCCTAATAGAAGCGGTTGTATCATTTTCTTCAATGGGAATAAAGCTTTAGTGCTTATACCTGTAGTAGAAAAAACCATCACAACACCTAAAATGTAAAACGTATACGTTTTTAGATATTCTGCCCAATCGCCAATAGTCAAGCCTAAAACAACAGCAAGAATCAATACAAAGTTTCTGTCACGTATAATTCGGGTAAGCAATTTTATCATCATCATTATTTTTGTAAAACAAAGATGATACAATTCAAGTCCAATTCAAAACGATTCTAAGTAATAAAGTTCTGGTGTTTTTCTCATTCTATATTCGGAATATACCGACAAGTTGTTAAATTTAAATCTTAATAATTCATCAGACTTATTGGACTTACATCTATTATAAAGCTTATACATCTCTATTTTAATATTATTTATATGAATTTTTTCAAAGATTTTGGCTTCGGACTTCGTACTTACTCCGAAGCTCTTAGTTTTATTTTTAAAAAGAAGCTCGCTTGGTTCTTCTTATTCCCCATTGCTTTTAATATTCTCTTGTTTTGGTTCGGTTGGGATATGGTAAATGATTTTTCTGATACATCAAAAGTGTATTTAGAAAACCAATTACAATTAAAGCAAGCCGAATTTTGGGGTTCGGGTTTCCTAAAAACCATCATGGATGCTTTTGTTTGGCTCACCTTTAAAATTATGTTTTTCCTTCTCTTTGCCTATTTAGGCGGTTATATCATCATTATTCTGATGTCACCTATTTTCTCATATCTATCTGAGAGAACCGAGAAGATAAAAACAGGTGTAGACTATCCTTTTAGCTTTGTTCAGCTATTAAAAGATGTGCTCCGAGGAATCGTAATTGCTTTACGGAATTTCAGCATAGAGCTCGTATTAACGGTACTGATGTTTGTATTGAGTTTTATTCCTATTATAGGTTGGCTTGCAGCAATCATGCTTTTCTTTATTTCAGCTTACTTCTATGGCTTTTCATTCATGGATTACGCTCTGGAACGCAAGAAGCTAAATTTGAGACAGAGTATCAAGTTTATGAGAGAGAATAAGGGAATTGTTATCGCAAATGGTTTTGTATTCTCTCTTTGTCTGGTTGTTCCCTTTTGTGGTGTTTCTTTATCGAGTTTTGCTGCCATTGTTTCTGTCGTTGCAGGGACTCTTGCCATTAGTGAGATTGGTACACGAAATTAAAGGAACTAACAGATATCCTACAACAACTCTAAATAACAAAAGCCACCCATAAGGGTGGCTTTTGTTTTATATCTGAAATTAGAACTACTTCTCAATGTTTGGAAGTTCCAGTCCATAACCTTTTTTGCGATCTTCCGCTTTTAATAAGAAAGCAAATACACAAGCAAGAAGTGTTAATCCTACAAAAACCATCCAAGTTGATGTATAGTCAAACATTGGAATTTCACCCGTTTCTCTTAAAGCCTGTACTTTTGATGAAATATCACCTGCAGAAACACCTTCAGCTCTAAAGATGGCAATAGCATTTTCGGTTTTCTCATTAACGCCTGGATTCGTTTTATCCAATACAACACCTAATAAAATAGGAACCAGCATTAAACCAATATTCTGAACATAGAAAATAAGTGCATAAGCTGAACCTAACTGTTTTTCAGGAATAATTTTTGGAACCGATGGCCACATAGCTGCTGGAACCAATGAGAAAGCAACTCCCAGTAGAACAACAGCGAAAATTGCTATCCATGTTGCCGTCAAAGCAGGTATATAAAAAATAGTATGAACGACTACAAGCAATACAGCTCCCAGAATCATTATAGAAGCACCTTTACCATATTTATCGTATATATATCCAAATAAGGGTGTTAAAAGAATGGTGCCAAATGGTAAGATTGAAGGAATATCTCCAGCTGTAGAAGGATCAATCCCAAACTTGTTCACCATTAATCCTGAAGAGAATTTGTAGAATGGGAAAACAGCAGAATAAAATAACAAACAAAGAATAGCAATATACCAGAATCCTTTATTTGAAATAATGACACCAATATCTGAAATTTTAAAAGGCACTTCTTCTTCAGCATCATCTTCCACTTGTTTATCTAATTTGGTATCCATCACACTGTAAACAATGAAAAGAATCAATGCGATACTCAAAGCAATGGTACCTACCAATACAGATGTTGGAATGTCAAATGCATTAGCTATACGTGGTGATCCGAATAATGCAAGGAATGAACCTAAACGAGCTAAAGCCATCTCTGTACCCATAGCAAGTGCCATTTCTCGTCCTTTAAACCATTTTACAATTATTCTGGATACAGTAATACCAGCACCTTCGGCTCCAACACAGAATATTGCAAATCCTGCTGCTGAAACAAACACTCTTGAATCGATTCCGATGATTACAGAACCCATTTCGAAATTATGAGCAAATGCATAATATTTAATAATAGCACCTAGTATCATAACAATACCAGATCCAATTGCGGTAAACTTGATACCCATTTTGTCGAGTATGATGCCAGAGAATATGAGCATAAATGCAAATACATTTAAGTATCCTTGAGCACCAGTAACAAGTCCCCAATCGGTGCCACTCCATCCGTAGGTACTTTGAATAAGGGTTTGAAGTGGAGATAGCACTTCCATAAAGGTATATGCAATAAGCAT
>NZ_JBFFKR010000256.1:0-5014 GCF_041555295.1 Ancylomarina sp.
ATTCATCGACCATCCATGCTCATTATTTTTTAGCATTTTAGAATCATCGAAACGAACAGCATTATCCATGCCCGATTCCCATTTGGCTGCGATAAGTGAACCATCAGTAGAGCCATATTCGCATAGGCCATTCTGATCGTTGTCGCGGTACTGGTACCACCACTCATGATATTTCACTAATTTCGGATACATTTCTTTCACAAATGCCAGATCTGAAGTTGCTTTGTAGATTTCTAATACTGCCCAACTAGCCAATGGAGCTTTGGTATCGCGCCAATTGTTTTCCTTAGGATCAAAATAAACACAATCGGCTACCATGCCCATCTCGTCCTGATATTGGAACATGGAGTGCAGATTACTCTTTGCCAGTTCAGGATTGAAACGCACAAGAGCAACAGCTTGTTTCCACGAGTCCCACGACCAAAAGCCATAGAATCCCTGGTAAGCTGCCGACGGAAAGACACCCGAGTGCTGTAGATCGCCTGCCGCTGATCGCCAGTTGGTCTGTAGGGTTTGCACACATTTAACTGCTAGTTTACGATTATCCTCATTGTCCAATAAGGAATTATTGCTCTCAAGGGCTTTGTTTAAATAGTTATTCCATCTGCTTTTATTATCGGCAAACAGCTGTTTTGAATTATCAAGCCACTTGGTGTATTGATTGGTTTCTTTAGCAGCTTCCTCCTGATTGAAATAGTAGGAGTGCAGTAAGTTCACCTCTAGTGTTTCACCTGAAGCAATCTCGCGCTTATCCATTAATATCATTTGGTAGGCATGCTTATCAGGAGAGATTTGAATCGACTTGTCGGAATCGTTATGCATCAGGAAAAATTCATCTCCCTCTTCAAAATCGATTTGCAGACCTTTTTCTGATTTGCTTAACGCGATACCTTTAGGGAATAGTTCTCCTTTCCAGCCCACAAAGAGGCTTTGGTTCTTGTCGCTTTTGTTTGTGATATCGGTTTGAATAAGAGCCGTTCTATCACTAATAAAAATCAGACTAAGTTTTAGACTTAGATGTTCTAATTCTAGAGTTTGCTCCAGTTTACCAGGCTTGTAATTGAGCTCAGCTTTTGCTTTGCTCAAATCAATGGTAGTCATGCTGCTAGCATCAGTCAGTTCCAGATGGCACAGGTTTTTACTGACCCATTGTCCCCACATTTTCATGGTAAGTGGTCCTGAGAACCCGCCGTAATAGTTCGTACTATCTATATCGGGAAGGGCATAACCATGCCATGCACCCATATCGGAAAATCCGAAAGGCTCCAGTTCGTATTGCCCTTGTGGAATGCCCTGAATATTGAGAACATTAGCCATTTCCTCCTGCAGGTCTGTTACTTTATCAGCCTTTGGCTGGCAACCACTCCAAACCAGAAGGGCTAAGAGTAGAATGTATAGATTTTTATGTGTCATATTGGTTATAGGTTTTCAGTTTTCCGTTGTCGGTTGTGAAAACTGACAACAGAAAATTGATAACATTTTAGTTTTTATTTAAATCTTAATTTACTCAACTCATTCAAATTCTTCTCGCCATTTATCGGGCGTAGAATAAACTCGTAGCTGTAATCTTGTGCAGGAATTGAATACTCTGAGTGCACAGGTGCTCCCCATGAGTTATCGCCACCAACACCCATTTGCTTGTAATCAATCTGCCAGCTGATGACCTCACCAGGCTTAATTTCAGCCCCGTGTTTCTGAGTATTTCCCTTACCTGAGTGATAAAGCTCTTTGTAGTCGAAAGGCAGTGCCGAGCCAGCTAATTCTGATTCTGAAATTACCATCAAGCCCAAAGCATCTTTATTTGTAAGAGCCATCCATCTCAGATCGGTTTTATTACCTGTTTCCTGTGGGCGCACGTAAGGGTGGTATTGCTCAGCAACACTACTTTTATAATGTCCTACCGGATAGCCTGTTTTTCTATCGCTCATACTCTCCTGAGGGCCACGACCAAACCATTCAATCTGGTTGAAAGTCTTAGGCAACTGCATTTGCATACCCAGTCGGGGAAGCATCGGAATATTATTCGCTTCAGGATGATAGGTATTTGTTACTTTAATATCACCATTGCCATAAATCAGGTATTGCGTTTTATACTTACTTGAAACAGTTGGGAGGTCAAGTGAGATGGTCACTTCCACCACTTGGTTGCTCAGCTTTTTGCTCTCGAACGAAAGGATTTTTGCATTTGCACCAGCCACTTTCCAAGGCTGACATTTTGCAGGCATACCATTACCTAGATCATTATCAGTAACCGCTCTCCAAAAGAAAGGTTTCAAGTCTTGAGCCATCAGCTCCTTACCATCTATTTGGTAAGAATTCAAACTTCCGGTTTGCTTTGAGAATCGAATCTGAATGTCACCGGCAATTAGGCTTAGCTCGTTTTTGTTTTCTTTTAGTTTTACTTTTCCAAGAGTGCTTGCCGATTTTGCAGATATTCCTGTTGATACTGGCAATTGGAACTGTTCCCAGGCAACCAAGTGTCCTTGGGGAACAAGAGGCATCTCTTTTTTGCTGTGGCCCTGAATCTCCAGGAAGTACTCTTTCCCGGCTTTAGGATCAATAACAGGATATGGAATGCTTATCGTTTTTGCTTCATGTGCCTTTAATGAAATATCATTCAGTTGTCCTGATGCAATTTCGGTAGCATCTTCTTTTAATGTCCAGCTAAAGTCAAAAGCAGTCAGGTCGATAAAATCGTGACGGTTGATGATTTTAAACTGATTTGATGCGTGATCGATCTTCTCGAATGCGATAGGCTGGTAAACCTTTTTTACTTCCCAAATATGAGGGTGAATTTTTCTGTCACCAGAAACCAAACCATTGGCGCAGAAATTAGAATCATTCTGGATCTTATAAATACCCATATCGCCGCCATAGGCAAAAATAGTATCGCCTTTTTCTGTTTCTTTTCTGAAAGTTTGGTCTACCCAATCCCAAATGAAGCCGCCTTGCAACTGCCTTTGTTTGTGAATCAAATCCCAGTAATCTTTTAGGTTACCCACGCTGTTTCCCATGGCGTGAGCGTACTCACACTGAATCAGTGGACGGGTTTGTACCTTTTCGGCATATTTCATCATCTCCCACATGCGATCGTACATGGGGCAGAAGATGTCGGTGTTCGATTCCAGACCGGAATCCTCAGACTGAACAGGGCGAGAGCTATCGTGCTTCTTTAACCAATCGTAAGTGGCATGGAAGTTCTGACCTCGTCCGGTTTCGTTGCCTAAAGACCAGATGATAACAGACGCATGGTTTTTACTGCGCTGAAACATCGACTGTGTTCTGTCTAGAAATGCCTTCTTCCAGTTGGGCTTATTAGCTAGAGTTTTTTCCTTATTGTATGGATCGCAACCGTGAGCCTCTATATTGGCTTCGTCAACCAGATACAAGCCATATTCATCACAGAGCTCGTACCAGCGTTCGCGATTTGGGTAGTGTGAATTTCTCACGGCATTGATATTGAATTGTTTCATCAACTCAATGTCTCTAATCATCGATTCTTCAGTAATCACACGACCATTGTCAGCATCGTGCTCGTGACGGTTTACCCCTCTGATCACAATGGGAACCCCGTTGATTTGAAGCAATCCATTTTTGATTTCGCTTGTACGGAAACCAATCTTTCTGCGAATGACCTCAATGTCTTTTTTATTCGAAGCTTTCAGGCTAATCTGTAAGTCATACAGTTCAGGTGTTTCTGCAGTCCATTTGCGAACATTAGCGATTTTGCCTGCAAAACTCACTTGATTATCACCTTGTTTTAAGCTGGTTTTAATGTCCTGATTAATGACGATTTTATCCCCATCTAAAACCTGAATATTAACTGTTTTGCTCTCAGCTTTTGAATCGGTCTTATTAAGCTCAATTTCAAGTTTAAACTGTCCGTGTGTGTAGGTTTCATCCAAGTCGGCATGAGCAAAGAAGTCACGAATATGCGTTTTGGGACGGGCATACAGATAGACATCTCTCTCGAAACCGCTCACTTTCCAATAGTCCTGATCTTCGAGATAAGAGCCATCGCTAAAGCGGTAAATTTCTACAGCAAGCTGGTTGATACCTGCTTTTACGTATTCGGTAAGATTAAACTCAGCTGGGGTTTTACTACCCTGACTATAGCCAACCTTTTTGCCATTCACCCATAAATACATGGCTGAGCGCACCCCGCCAAACTGGATGTAAATTTCTTCACCCTTCCAGTTCTCAGGTATATTAAAGTCTCTCTTATAGGATCCAACGGGATTATAATCATGAGGAATAAAGGGTTCGTTATTAGGGAAAGGGTAGGAGACGTCGGTGTAAATAGGAACTCCATAGCCTTGCAATTCCCAATGACCGGGAACCTTAATGTCTTTCCAGTCTGAGATATCGTAATTGGTTTTGTAAAAATCAACAGGACGATCAGCTGGTTTGCGAACCCAGTTGAATCTCCATGTTCCGTTTAGATTGATGTAGTATTCGGAATTCTCTTTCGTATTCTTAAGGGCATTCTTCAAGTTGCGATAGGCAAAATAAGATGCTCTTGGTTTTTCTTTGTTAATGCCAATGACTTGAGGATTTTCCCAATCGTTGACATTTGCTTTCTCTTGAGCAAAAATGCCCTGGTAGAAGAGAATAAGCAATAGCGTTAAAGTTGTTTTCATTATAATTGATTTACGATTAACAATTAGTGATTATTAATTGATACTAATTGTAAATTACGAATTGATTAGCTTCCTTGTTTGTTATTGGTGTATTTGGTAATTAAGATATTCCTGATTTGAGTAAACAAATCGACCACGCCTTGCATGTTTTTATTGCTCTTTTGTGTTAGGAATTCTTTCGCCTTTTTAGGGCTTTTATTATAAAGTGCTGTTGCTTTTTTGTCGTTAACTTTTAAGTTGTCGAATAAACTTTGCTGAAACGGATCACGATACAGTTGCATATCCTTAACAGCATCCTGCCATCGCAAATACATCAGGTTATCTACAAAATCGATGGCCCAACGTGCCGACTCCGGATTGAATTGATTCGGGTC
>NZ_JBFFKR010000257.1:0-4970 GCF_041555295.1 Ancylomarina sp.
GCATTTACAAAACTAACTACCATTACAGTAGTAGCTGATGATGACTGAATAAGTGCCGTAATTAATACACCAGTCATAACGCCTTTAACACGATTCGAAGTCATTGCTGACAAAATCGATCTCATTTTCTCTCCAGCTACTTTTTGTAGAGCCTCACTCATCAATTTCATTCCATAAAGGAATAATCCTAAGGACCCTATGAGCGTCAAGAAATCAGTTAAACCGTAATCCATAATTAGTCTAAATTTATTTGTTTTTTCAGTTGATTGGTTCTGCTTTTAAGGCTGGCAAAAATATAGGATATTTAGAGACAAACTAATTTTTAAAGGCAAAAAACTTAAATGTTAACATTAACTTAACCTTGGCTTGAAACTCTGCTAATTTTAAAAACTGAACTTGTTGAATTTTTCAAATATCAACAATCAATCTAAACAAATAAATATCAGTTATTTCAATAGGCTAACATTCGAATCCTGATTATTTAAACGTCTGAAATCGACACTTATAAATAATAAATTTCACTATCAACCGATAAGCTAGATTAGCTTTTGAAATAAAGATATTAAGTCGTAATTTCGCCCTTCAAGTGTTTGATTATTCGATATGACTAATATCAAACTGACTACCAGTCATATATATAAAAACAAACATCATCAAGAGTAAGATTCAAAGATAGGTATAGATATGTGGAATAGAATTGCGGGAGTTATTCTCAGGAATAGAATATTATTATTGGTGCTTATAGGACTAATGACAGTCTTTATGGGCTATAAGGCACAATTTGTAGAAATGTCATATCAGCATGCTGCGCTGTTGCCTTCTGACGATTCAGCATCCATTGATTACGAAAATTTCCATAACACTTTCGGGCAAGATGGAAACGTCATGTTCTTTGGAATTCAAGACAGTGATTTTTATCAGCTTGATAAATTTAACGATTGGATTGCTCTTGGTAATGATCTCAAGAAATTAGATGGTATTGATGCAGTGGTATCCATTGCACACACCTATAACATCATCAAGAATAAGGACAAGAAAAGATTTGAATTCGAATCTATTTTCCCTGACAAACTTAGTTCTCAAAAAGAATTGGATAGTATTGCTGCCATAGCAGAGTCTTTACCCTTTTACAAAGGCAGTTTGGTCAACAACGATACTCACACCTATTTAATGGCAATCACCGTTAACGGGAGAGTTATGAATTCGAAGGCCAGAGAGCCTATGGTTAGACAAGTGCACAAGGCGTCTGAAAATTTTGCGCAGAAACACAATATTAAAATGCGCTACTCTGGTTTGCCATACATTAGAGTGGAAATGGCTAAGATGATAAAAAAAGAGATGAATATGTTTATTCTCTTATCATTATTAGTCACAGCCATTATTCTCTTCATGTTTTTCCGCTCGTTTAAAGTGGTCTTCTTTAGTATGCTGGTTGTTGGACTTAGTGTTATTTGGGCAATAGGCTCCATGGTCCTTTTTGAATACAAGATTACTCTATTAACAGCCATGCTACCTCCTCTTTTGGTCGTTATTGGAATACCCAATTCTGTATTCCTCATTAATAAATACCATAGCGAGTATATTCTACACCGTAATAAAATTAAAGCCCTACAACGTGTCGTATCAAAAATTGGTAATGCAACCTTCTTAACCAACTTAACAACTGCATCGGGTTTTGCGACTTTTATTATTACTTCAAGTCAAATTCTTAAAGAATTCGGCGTTGTTGCAGCCTTAAATATTATGGTGGTTTTCTTTTTATCACTGATTTTAATCCCAATCATTTTCAGTTTCATAGCCCCACCTGATAATAAAGCAACACAACATTTAGAGAATAAGTTTGTCAACAAGTTTGTAAAGGCTCTTGAGAAAATCGTCCTAAACAACCGAAAAGCTGTTTATCTAATTACGGGTTCACTAATGATTATTGGTGTCATCGGAATTAGCAAGATTAAGAGTACGGGTTATATGGTAGACGATCTTCCACATCACAATGTCATTTATCAGGATTTAAAATTCTTCGAAAAAAATCTTGATGGAATTATGCCACTTGAGATTGTGGTTGAGACCAAGAAGAAAGGTGGAGCCCTAAAATTATCGACTCTCGAACGTATCGAAAAATTAAACGATTCGCTTAAACAATATCCTGATGTTTCTGCCTCATTATCGTTGGTTGAAGGAGCTAAATTTGCTCATCAATCCTATTACAATGGTAAAGAGAAGTATTATAAAATGCCTAGTAATAATGTGAAGAATATACTTCTCTCCTACCTCTCAAAAGCCGACGTTAAAGGAGAAGTGAGCATCTTTGATTCCTTTATGGACTCGACCCAGACTCAAACTCGAATGAGTTTTAGAATAAAAGACATTGGGACGACCAAAATGGAAGAAATGGAGCAAATTGTTCTGAGACATGTTGATGAGATATTCCCTAAGGATAAATATAAGGTGACTGTAACAGGTTCGAGTATCGTCTTTTTTAAAGGGACTCAATACCTAATTAAAAACCTATTTTTAAGTTTGGCTTTAGCCATTCTCCTTATCGCCACTTTTATGGCCTGGATGTTCTCTTCCAAACGAATGGTGCTTGTGGCTCTAATTCCTAACTTAATTCCTTTAGTCATAACAGCTGCCCTTATGGGGTATTTTGGCATTCCGATTAAGGCGTCAACCATATTGGTATTTAGTATCGCCTTTGGTATCTCAGTAGACGATACCATTCACTATCTGGCCAAATACCGACAAGAGTTGAAAATAACGAATTGGAGTATTCGATCATCAGTTGTATTGGCTCTTCGCGAAACAGGACAGAGTATGATTTACACATCTATTATTCTTTTCTTCGGTTTTGGGATTTTCTCATTATCTGATTTTGGAGGAACAGTGTCATTGGGCGTGTTGGTTTCGGTTACACTCCTTTCAGCCATGTTATCGAATCTTATTCTTCTGCCTTCGTTATTATTAACTCTCGAAAGATTAATTACGAATAAGTCGTTTAAAGAACCCCTACTTCAAATTTACAATGAAGAGGAAGATATCGATTTGGATGCTTTAAGAATAGCTGGCTCTGAAATAAAAGAAGAACAAAAAGAAGACAGCGTCGTTAAATAATCTTTTTGATATGAAATATAAGAAGCCCGATAGTTCAAAACTATCGGGCTTCGTCGTATTTACTTTGAGGGGGCTCACTATTTTGTGATCCCGAACATCGGGATCAATAGCTTCTCATCACCTGGTCATACCCTGACATGGGCAGCACGTATAGAGTCAGAGCATGACTCAACTTATATGTACGCATTTTTTATGCAAAATCATGTTTAATCAGCGTCTTAAAAAAAAATAGTAATAAACACAGTTACGTGAACAGTCTCAAGGGGTGAGCTTTTATAGAATTCATTATAAACTTATAATTGCTTCCTTCTTGTGCGGCGAAGCTTATATAAACTTATATAGACTCCAATCCTTCAGGAGAGAAGCGTATATAAACTTATATAGACCTGCCCTATATTGGGTATTTTTATTAAAACCCTTTACTTATTGGGGCATTCAGCTGTTTTTTCTGAAAATCATTGCTAACAATATTTTTAATCGTCTCATAAGTCAAAAACTTGCGATATAGGGAATAAAGCCTTTGTTTTTGGATAACAACACAAGTTTAGGACTAGACACAATGATGATTTTATTGACGACACCTAAATATATTTCATACATTCACATAACCAAATATGATCTATAAGTGTATGTTTTAATATTGATAAAAGAAATAAAATGTATATACACTTTTACGTTAGCAGCAAATTCGTTCACAAAACATAAGATATCTAATAATTATGAAAATTGATAACCTACTTAAGCAAGTAGAATTCATTAAAGAAATTGATAAGATCAAATACATCCAACGAAAAACAAAACTATTCAATAGCGACAGACATGAAAATGACGCTGAACATAGTTGGCATCTGGCTATGATGGCTATTGTTCTGTCGGAGCATGCAAATGAGCAAATAGATGTATTGAAAGTATTAAAAATGGTTTTGATCCATGATATTGTTGAAATAGATGCTGGAGATACCTTTATTTATGATTCTGTTAAGAATCACTCCAATACAAAAGAAGAACTGAAAGCGGCTAAAAGAATTTTTGGGATGCTGCCTACCGAACAAGCACAAGAGTTCATCGCGATTTGGGAGGAATTTGAAGAAGGTAGAACTAATGAATCCAAATTTGCCAGAGCAATGGACAGATTCGAGCCACTATTACAAAACACCTCTAACAATGGTGGGACTTGGTCTGAATTTAATGTTAAATATGAAAGTGTTTTCAGCAAAAAGAAGCTTATAAAAGAAGGCTCTAAGTCAATTTGGGGATTTGCTGAGGAACTTATAAACGAAAGCGTAGAAAATGGAATTCTGAAAAAATAACTTTATATAAATCAGTTGCTAATCGAGTAGGCTGCCGCTATGCCATTAGTTAGCGGATAATATTTCGCCACAGAGTGGCAACTTACTTCAGCCCAATGGCAACGCCTTGGGTAATAAAAAACACAGAATACAATTTTCGCCCTGAAAGGGCAGCTTAAAAACCTTAATGATGTCACAATCACTGTCAAAACATCATTAAAATATGAGCTTCTATGAGGAATATTTATGGCATGATTAATATTAAGCTGCCCTTTCAGGGCGTGTGACCTAATCGACATCACATCCCGAGGCTTTGCCTTCGGGCTGAATTAATATGGGCTTTCAGCCCGCAAAAAAGCAAGAAATAAAATTTGCATGCTTGGTACACGAATGACATAATCTACATCATTTCCCGAGACTTTGCCTTCGGGCTGAATTAATATGGGCTTTCAGCCCGCCAAAAGGCAAGAAATAAAATTTGCATGCACCCGGCACACTAATAGAAACCCGATAGTATTAACTATTGGGTTTCTTGTTATATTGGGTTTGGAAATCGTAATACTACCGAAA
>NZ_JBFFKR010000258.1:0-4936 GCF_041555295.1 Ancylomarina sp.
ATTGAATTACGCCGAATTCTATCCTCTGGTCACTAAAAGAACCGATAAACAAGGGATCAGTAAATTTACAACAGGTATTGGCAGCCTTTTTATCTGGGCTAATAAAGATAATAAATATGCTTTTAGCGATATTGATATCACCAAAACAAAGGCTATTGAAATCACGCTTTCTAAAAATACGGACTTGGCAGACAAAGCCTATTATTTCGATCTGAATCCATCTAAGCAAGGAGGACTTAGCCGCTCTACCCCTCACAATGCGGAAAACGATAAGAAACTTCAGAATGAAGATAAAATCAGAAAAGCCTACGAAAATACATTTATCTCAGAAGACGAAATAAGGAATTTTGCAACAAAGCAAAAGATTGATCAGGAACTAAGTCTTAACTATTTTAAAAAATCGAGAGGTAATTATTCTGAAATCAAACGATTTATCGAGCAGGTGCCAGCAAATAAGAAAGCCCTGATTTTTCCATTATTAGCAGCCATTTCTGACAAAGATTTACACGACACGCCTGCTTCTGTATTATTAGACAACATTCATCATTCCCCTCAAAGCATAAAGGATATTGACATTTACAA
The DNA here is from genome assembly GCF_041555295.1 of Ancylomarina sp. Taxonomy (NCBI): domain Bacteria; kingdom Pseudomonadati; phylum Bacteroidota; class Bacteroidia; order Marinilabiliales; family Marinifilaceae; genus Ancylomarina; species Ancylomarina sp. The sequence goes on from NZ_JBFFKR010000258.1 coordinate 583, forward strand.
TAAATACATCCTCAACCCAAGGGTAAAAAATGAAATATTATCACCATTCAAGGCTTTTATCCTATTGGAATTAGATAAAGACTTTGAAAATGATTCGTCAAGAAATCCACAACTAATTAAACAATGGCTGCTTGAGAACATTAAGCTATCGGAAAAGGAGAATTATTACAAGACGCCACTAACACCTGTAGGAGCTCTTAAACTTAGAATCGCTGATGAAGAATCGAGAGATATTCTTTTTGTCGCAATTTGTCGCACATATGGAATTCCTTCTCGTATTGAACCTGCCACGCTTAAACCTCAATATTATGCCGAAGACAATTGGCATAATGTCAACTTTGATACGAATAAGACCACTGCTGATTCTTTCGGATATATAACACTTAAGAACACATCGAAAGGTTTTGATATTGATCCTGAATATTTTAAAAACTTTACGATTGCACGAATTGAAAAGGGCAAGTACAGAAGTTTGGAATTCGAATTCATGAAAAAGCTATCCGCTTTTGATTCTAAGCTTCTATTACAAGCAGGATCTTATATGCTCACCACTTCGAATAGAAAACTCAACGGTGGTGTTTTATCTAAAGTTTCCTTCTTCGAAGTGGAGGCCAAAACAACACGTCAGCTGGATGTTGAAGTTCTAAAAATAAATTACAACAATCAGGTATACTGCGATCTAAAGCTTGATAGCAATAGTCAGCTTAAAGATTTAGCAAAAGATAAGTTTTTAATTATTGGTTGGCTGGCTCCAGATAAAGAGCCTACCAAACATGCCTTAGTCGATTTTAATAAACTAAAATCTGAATTCGAAAAAGAAGCTGTTTCAATTGCTTTTATTATCCCCAAAGAAAAACAAACGGAATCATTCGATATCAGTAAACAGTATCTTCCAAAACAAATTCGTTTAGTTGAAGATGATCAGCTGCTGCAACAGTTGGAAACAAAAACAGGACAAGGTCTGAAAAATGAATACCCTGTTTTCTGTATTGTAAAACCCAATGCGGATGTCGTTTACCTGAACAAAGGCTATAAAATTGATATCGGACTTGAAATGTTAAAACTTGTGAGAGAGTTTAAGCAAACTTCAAAACAATGCCATTTCACCAAATAAAAGTCTCTAAAAACACAATTACGAATGAAAAACTATAGCATCCTATCCTGTCTTATTATACTTGCATTCATCTCATGTGAGAGTCAGAAAACAAAGAACGATTCATTACACTTCGATGTTTCCAATAGCCTTGTAGAACCCAATCATTACATTGTTTCAAAAACAAGTGAAGCGATTCAAATAGATGGTATTGCCAATGAAGCAAGCTGGCAAGAGGCTCAGTTCACAGACTCATTTATAGATATTGAGGGGATTAAAATTCCAAAATTCGATACCAAAGTAAAAATGTTGTGGGATGACACCTATTTATACGTTTACTCACAAATGGAGGAACCTCATGTATGGGGCAATCTAAAGCAAAGAGATACGGTTATTTTTTACAATAATGATTTTGAGATTTTTATTGACCCATCAGGTACCGCAACAAACTATATCGAAATAGAGATAAATGCATTAGGTACAGTTTGGGATTTGGCTCTTGATAAGCCCTACCGAGTTGGTGGAAAAGCAAATGACGATTGGAATATTGAAGGTTTAAAAACAGCCGTTAACATCAAAGGTTCCCTAAATAAATCGGATGATACCGACACCCAATGGTCTGTTGAGTTTGCCATTCCTTTAAAAAAAATAAGCGAACAAAAACATATCAATAAGAACCTGCCTGTTGAAGGTGAACAATGGCGAATCAACTTCTCCCGTGTAGAATGGGAGCATGTTCTGGTTGATGGAAAATACCAACGAAAAAAGGGAAATGGCAAGTTTCTAAGCGAATACAATTGGGTTTGGAGCCAGCAGAAAGTCATCAACATGCACGAACCAGAGAAATGGGGCGTTCTACAATTTACTGAGCAAAACAATTCTGATTCAATATCCTTTAATGCCGATAAAGATATGCTTGTGAAACAAATCGCTTATGCCCTATTCAGAGATATCAGATTTGGTACCTTCAAAGCCCTTCAGGAAAAAGAAGTCGGTTTTACTCAGAATATTAAAGCCCAATATACCACTAATCAGTTTATCGATGCCAAATTCATCAAAACAAAAACAGGCTTTAATGTAGAGATTGATAATACAGAAACAAAAAACGCCTTCATTATAAACGAAGAAGGTGTCTTAACATCAAAATAATAAAACATGCAATTATACCCGATCAAATTCACCCCCATAGCTAAAGAAACCATATGGGGTGGAAATAAATTAAAAACGGTTCTCTCTAAGAATTTCCCTTCGAATCAAAAAAATGGCGAAAGTTGGGAGATATCAGGCGTTAAAAACGACATTTCATTTGTCGCCAATGGTCACTTAAAAGGAGAAAGTTTAAATAATCTCATTCTAAATCTGGGTGCCCGTCTTGTTGGTGAAAAGGTTTATGAAAAATTTGGAAAGGAATTCCCTCTGCTCATTAAATTTATTGATGCTGACGATGCACTTTCTATTCAAGTACATCCTGATGATGAGTTGGCAAAAGAGCGTCATAATTCTTTTGGAAAAACCGAAATGTGGTATGTTCTCGATGCCGAAAAGGATGCCAATTTAATTGTCGGTTTTAATCAGGTAGTTGATCAGAAGCTCTATCAGCAAAAACTTAATGAAGGAAAACTGGAAGAAATTCTAAACGCCGAGAAAGTTCAGAATGGATCCTGTTACTTTATTCCGGCAGGTCGTGTTCATGCCATTGGTAAAGGTATTCTATTAGCTGAAATTCAACAAACTTCAGACATTACGTATCGAATGTACGACTGGAACAGAGTCGATAAACAAGGAAATTCCAGAGAGCTGCACACAGAACAGGCTGTAGATGCAATTGATTACAGTCTTGAAAAGAAGTATGCCACAAGTTATTCTACTGAAATAAACAACACGACCAATCTAGCCACATGTGACTATTTCACAACCAATCGTTTGTCATTCGACAAGGAAATTAGCCAGGACTATACTGAATTGGATTCTTTTGTCATTTATATCTGTTTGGATGGTGAATTTGAGATTGACTATAAAGGACTGGAAAAAACTCGTGTCAAAAAAGGGGAGAGCATCTTGATTCCTTCAGAATTAAATGAGATCACTTTGATACCTTTCGGTCGAGCAGAATGTCTCGAAGTGTATATTTAAAATCGTATTTAATCAGTCCCGAACCTATCGGATAAAATCAAAAAAAACATGAAAAATTTATTAATAATCGTTATAGGATTTGTCTTAATGGCATGTGATCAATCCCCAAAACAAATACCCAATCAAGTTCAAGATCAGTTTACCTTTGCAACATGGGCACATGCTGAAAAGGACTATGACAAAGAAGTATGGACGAAGAAATTCACACAATATCAGGAACTGGGGATTTCAGAAGTTTTAGTTGGCGGGAATCATGACAACCTGGAAGAAATTGTCGCTTTAGCAGCTGACTTTAAGATTAAGATTCATGCCTGGATGTGGACACTTAATCAACCTAACAATGAAATTACTAACAAACATCCTGAATGGTATGCAGTAAACCGACTTGGTAAAAATTCACTTGAATACAGAGCTTATGTTGATTATTACCAATGGTTAAGTCCATTTCATCCTGAAGCCAGAGAATACATTAAAAATAATGTCAGAACTCTCTCAAAGATTAAGGGACTTGCATCTATTCATCTTGATTACGTTAGATATGTTGATGTCATTTTAGGAGCTGATCTTCAACCAAAGTATGATTTGGTACAAAATACGGAGATGCCGGAATATGATTTTGGTTACCATCCTATAGCTCGTGAAGGTTTTAAAAAACTATTCGATAAAGATCCTATGGATTTTGAACATCCTGAGTTAAGCACAGAATGGCGTCAGTACCGATTAAATGCGATTACAAGCCTGGTAAACGAGCTTGTTGATATTGCACACGCCGAAGATCATAAAATGACTGCTGCCGTATTCCCTTTCCCTGAGATGTCTCGCCAAATGGTACGTCAGGCCTGGAATGACTGGAATCTTGACGCTGCTTACCCAATGCTTTACCAAAATTTCTATCGTGAAAATATCAACTGGATTGGATTTGCAACAGAACAAGGTGTCAAAGATGTTGATTTTCCAATAATTGCAGGCTTATATAGTCCAGGCTTGAGAAAACCTGAAGATTTAGAGAAAGCCATTCGACTTGCAAAAGAAAAAGGAGCTAAAGGCATTTCAATTTTTAGTGCTGATGACTTAAGTAATGAACAAAAGGCTATTTTTATCAAACTGAAAAAAGAACTTCAAAACAAA
>NZ_JBFFKR010000259.1:0-4907 GCF_041555295.1 Ancylomarina sp.
AGGTCGAATGACGGTTTGTAATATGAGTATCGAGATGGGTGCTCGTGGGGGAATGATTGCTCCTGATGAAACGACATTTGAGTATGTGAAAGGTAGAATGCATGCACCTAAAGGAAAGGTTTGGGAACAAGCATTAGAAAAATGGAAGACTTTAAAAACCGACGAAGGTGCTCAGTTTGATATGGAATATACCTATAAGGCTGAAGATATTGAACCCATGATTACTTATGGAACTAACCCGGGTATGGGAATGGGAATTACGGCTTTTATTCCTTCTGAATCTGATATTCAAGCTTCGGAGCTGCCATCGTTTAAAAAGTCATTGGCTTATATGGATTATGAACTGGGAGAGCAAATCCTGGGTAAAAAGGTGGATTACGTTTTTGTTGGGTCTTGTACCAATGGTCGAATCGAAGACCTGAGAACATTTGCTGCTTTGGTGAAGGGACACAAAAAGGCCGATTCAATCACGGCATGGATAGTTCCAGGATCGAAACTAGTGGAAAAACAGGCGATTGAAGAAGGTTTAGTTGAAATCTTAGAAGAGGCTGGATTTGAAATGAGACAACCGGGTTGTTCAGCTTGTTTGGCAATGAATGATGATAAGGTTCCTGCTGGTAAATACAGTGTTTCCACATCCAATAGAAATTTTGAAGGAAGACAAGGGCCAGGTTCGCGAACTTTATTGGCAAGTCCGCTCACTGCAGCCGCTTCCGCCATTACAGGTGTGATTAGTGATCCAAGGGAATTCTTGTAATGAATTAGTCATTGGTCATTAGTTCAATAGAAGCTTTATATTTTTTGACTCTTTGACTTTTTCGACCTTTTGACTTTTAAACCTATTACTCATTATTAAACATTCAAAAATGTCCGTAGATAAATTTACATTATTAGAATCATCTTGTGTGCCACTTCCCAACGAGAATGTGGACACAGATCAGATTATACCCGCTCGTTTCCTAAAAGCAACCAGCCGCGATGGTTTTGGAGAAAACCTATTTCGCGATTGGCGTTTTTCACCTTCAGGAGAACCCGTGAAAGATTTTATATTAAATAAAGCTGAATATTCAGGAAAAGTATTGGTAGCCGGAAAGAATTTTGGATCTGGTTCATCAAGAGAACATGCCGCTTGGGCAATTGCCGATTATGGTTTCAAAGTTGTAATCAGTAGTTTCTTTGCCGATATTTTCAGAAATAATGCATTGAATAATGGTGTTTTGCCAGTTCAAGTATCTTCTGAATTCCTGGAAAAACTATTCAAGGCTATTGAGAAAGATCATTCTCAGAAAGTAATTGTTGATCTGGAAAAACAAGAGCTGAAATATAATGATGAAGCTTGTCAGTTTGAGATTAATCCCTATAAAAAAGACTGTTTATTAAATGGATTCGATGATATCGATTACCTCCTTAATAGAAAGGATAATATTCAAGCTTTTGAGGAATCAAGCTTAAAGTAAACAAGCTTTGATTAACACGAGAATTGAAATGTCAATATCTGGAAGGGTTGTGACTTAAACAAGGAAATATAAAAAAATGGACAAGCAGCGAAGGATAGAAATAATGGATACCACTCTTCGGGATGGAGAACAAACCTCTGGAGTAAGCTTCAATGCCGATGAAAAACTGGGTGTCGTCAAGCTGTTGCTCAAAACTCTGAAAGTCGATCGTGTAGAGGTTGCTTCTGCAAGAGTATCCGAAGGTGAATTTAAGGCCGTGCAGCGTATTTGCCTGTGGGCGGAGAAGCATGCTTGTTTGGATCGCATCGAAGTGCTAGGTTTTATTGACGGGACAGCATCACTGGATTGGATCAAGATGAGTGGTTGTCGTGTTGTTAATCTTCTATCCAAAGGTTCTTTGAATCATCTTGAAGGACAGTTGAAGAAAACACCCCGCGAACATGTATCAGATATAAAGAAGGCTGTTGCTTATGCTACAGAATTAGGGCTTAAAGTCAATCTTTATTTAGAAGATTGGTCCAATGGCATGTTGACTTCAAAGGACTATGTCTGGTTCTTGCTGGAGGAGCTAAAATCTGAAAACATTATGCGTTTCATGTTGCCCGATACCCTGGGGATATTGAATCAAGAACAAGCCTATGAATTTTGCAAAGCTTGTAGAGATAGATATCCTGATTTACACCTCGATTTTCATGCTCATAACGATTATGATTTGGCAGTGGCTAACGTCTATTCAGCTGTAAAGGCTGGCATAAATGGTTTGCATACCACAATCAATGGTTTAGGCGAAAGAGCTGGTAATGCGCCTTTGGCTTCTGTTATAGGAATCTTGAATGATCAATTGAATTGTTGTACAGGTGTTGAAGAAAAGAAAATCAATTCTGTAAGTCGTATCGTAGAGAGTTTTTCTGGAGTGCGAATCCCAGCTAATAAACCTCTTGTAGGAGAGAGCGTCTTTACTCAAACCTGTGGGGTACACGCTGATGGTGATTCCAAAAATAACTTATATTTCAATAGACTGATGCCTGAACGTTTTGGTCGTGAGCGAAAATATGCTCTAGGTAAAACATCAGGTAAGGCAAATATCCTGAAGAACCTTGAAGAATTAGGCATAACACTGGAGGAAGAAACCATGCTTAAGGTAACTCAAAGAGTTATTGAGTTGGGTGATAAGAAAGAACAGCTTACAACTGAAGACTTGCCTTATATTGTTGCTGATGTTTTGAATCAGGTTATGGATGAAATGCCAATTCGTGTGAGACATTATTCTTTATCTCTTAGCAAGGGTATGCGCCCTTTCGCGTCCATTAATTTGGAAATTAATGGGGAATTACACGAGGGAACAGCTTCTGGCGATGGACAATACGATGCTTATATGAATGCCCTTTGGGGTATCTATGACAAAGTAGGTAAAGATCGTCCAAGCTTAACGGATTACTTTTTACGAATTCCTCCAGGAGGTAAAACAGATGCTTTGGTTGAATGCATTATCACCTGGAATTATAAAGATTCAGAATTCAAAACGAAAGGCTTAGATCCGGATCAGACAGAAGCAGCTATCAAAGCTACAACCCGAATGCTTAATCTAATAGAGATGAAGTAAGTTAAAGGTTAAAGTCAGTCTGATAACTGATAACAGAAAACTCCTTTTCACTCATTCAAAAATAAACAAAACATGTCATATAAAATTGCAGTTTTAGCCGGTGATGGTATCGGACCAGAAATAGTTGCACAAGCACGTAAAGTCATTGATGCAATAGCAGAAAAGTACAATCATCAATTTGAATATACTGACGCCCTTGTGGGTGCAAGTGCCATTGATGCGGTAGGGAATCCGTATCCTGATGATACGCACGAGATTTGTATGAATTCGGATGCTATCTTGTTTGGTGCCATAGGTCATCCAAAGTTCGATAACGATCCATCAGCAAAGGTGCGTCCCGAACAAGGCTTGTTGGCTATGCGTAAGAAACTAGGTTTATATGCCAATCTGCGCCCTGTAAATACATTCAAATCTTTGATTCATAAATCGCCTTTGAAAACAGAACTTGTTGATGGGGCAGATTTTATGTGTATTCGAGAGCTTACAGGTGGTATTTATTTTGGTCGACCACAAGGACGTTCTGAAGATGGACAAACAGCCTACGACACCTGTGTTTATACAGTGGAAGAAATTGAGCGAATTGTTCGTTTGGGATTCGAGTTTGCAGGTAAACGTCGAAAGAAACTGACCATTGTTGACAAGGCCAATGTTTTGGCAACGTCTCGATTGTGGAGAGAAACGGCGCAACGAATCGAACCTGAATATCCTGAAATAGAGGTAGAGTATATGTTTGTTGACAATGCGGCCATGCAAATTATTACATGGCCCAAGCGTTTCGATGTGATGGTAACGGAGAATATGTTTGGAGATATTCTAACTGATGAGGCCAGTGTTATTTCCGGTTCAATGGGTATGTTACCATCTGCATCTATTGGCGTTCACACCTCTGTGTTTGAACCAATTCATGGTTCATATCCTCAGGCTACTGGTAAGAATATTGCCAACCCATGTGCTACAGTTCTTTCGGCTGCCATGATGTTTGAGTATGCATTTGGCATGATGAAGGAGGGCGCTTTAATTCGTAAAGCGGTTGATGAGGCACTTGAAGCAGGAGTCGTAACAGAAGACATTGCCGATGGCAAGAAAGCATATAGCACTACTGAAGTTGGTGATTGGTTAGCTGATTTCGTAAAGAATTATAAGTCGTAGTTAATCTTGATATTGAGGATTGGTTACCCTCATAAATAGGATGAAGTTAGCTGCTCAGAGATTTGTCTCTGAGCAAGCTTAAATTAAAAGGGAAAATTGTGTCAGAAAATAAGAAAGAATATTATCCGAAAATGTCGGAGATAGTCAAGGCGAATCAGAAGGTTCAGGATGTCGTCGTGGTGTCGCCTTTGCTCAATAATTTGAATCTATCTAGCAGATATAATGCAAATATTCACCTTAAGAGAGAAGATTTGCAATTGGTTCGTTCCTATAAAATAAGAGGTGCTTATAATAAAATATCAAGCCTAAGCAAAGCTTGTTTGGATAAAGGAATTGTTTGTGCAAGTGCGGGTAATCACGCTCAAGGTGTGGCTTACTCTTGCCAGAAATTGAAATGTTTTGGAAGTATCTATATGCCCGAAACGACGCCTCGACAAAAGATTAAGCAGGTTAAGATGTTTGGTGGTGATTATGTGGAAGTATTCTTAACGGGAGATACCTTTGATGATGCTTCTTCGAAAGCCATTGCTGATGCTAAAGAATTGGCTAAGACTTTTATTCACCCTTTTGATGATCCTAAAACCATAGAAGGACAGGGAACAATTGGTTTGGAAATATTGCAACAATTCAATGAGCCTATTGATTATTTAATTCTGCCTATAGGAGGTGGTGGCCTGGCTTCGGGTGTCGGTGCATGG
>NZ_JBFFKR010000260.1:0-4881 GCF_041555295.1 Ancylomarina sp.
AATACAATCCTAAAACAGCGCACTTGCCGTTACTTACACTTGAAAGGTAAGTTTACTGTGGCGCCAGTATAAGCCTGCGCCATCTGCTTGATATTATTTAGTCACAAACTTCTGAGGTTTGATCATTCTTTCTGGTTGTAGCAATTCGTCCAACATCTCTTTGGTCAGTAGGTTTTTCTCCAAAACCAAATCGTAAACGCTACGGTTGTTTGCAAGAGCTTCTGATGCCAAAGACGATGAAGCTTCGTAACCCAAAGTTGGATTCAGTGCAGTCACAATACCAATACTATTAAGAACCATCATGCGGCAATGTTCTTCGTTGGCAGTAATACCAGTGATACATTTTGTATTCAGAACGTTCATTGCATTCTCAAGCATCTCCATTGATTCCAAAATAGATCTAACCAATACAGGCTCCATCACATTAAGTTGCAATTGTCCGGCTTCAGCTGCAAAAGTTACAGTCAAATCGTTACCAATAACCTTGTACGCAACCTGATTTACAACTTCAGGAATTACTGGATTCACTTTACCTGGCATAATTGAAGAACCTGGCTGCATTGGAGGCAAGTTAATCTCATTAAAACCACAACGTGGTCCTGAAGACAATAAACGAAGGTCGTTACAAATCTTAGACAATTTAATAGCCAAACGCTTAAGTGCTGAAGAATACATCACGTAAGAACCTGTATCAGGCGTTGCCTCTATAAGGTTACCAGCCAAAACAATATCCAAATTGGTAATTTGCTGTAAGTGTTTCACCACTTTTTCAGAATAGTCAGGCTCCGAATTAATTCCTGTACCAATAGCGGTTGCTCCCATGTTTACTTCGCGGAACAATTGTGCGTTTTGATTCAAACGTGCAATTTCTTCCTCAAGGTTAACGGCATAAGCTTCGAATTCTTGTCCAAGTGTCATCGGTACAGCATCCTGTAGTTGGGTACGGCCCATTTTGATCACATGGTCAAATTCCTTACCCTTGGCATGGAAAGCTTCAATTAATTGTTTCAACACCTCAATCAAACGGGTGTTGTGATTAATTAGAGCAATTTTGATGGCTGTAGGATAGGCATCATTTGTTGATTGTGAAAGGTTGATATGGTTGTTAGGATGACAGTGCTCGTAGTCACCTTTTTCAAATCCCATTAATTCCAAAGCACGGTTGGCAATCACCTCGTTGGCATTCATATTGGTCGATGTACCTGCACCTCCCTGAATCATGTCAACAGGAAACTGATCGTAAAATTCGCCAGCCAAAACTTCTTCACTTGCACTAACAATATACTTCGTCAGTTCATCAGAAAGCAAACCCAATTCGTTATTCGCTTTGGCTGAAGCCATTTTCACCATTGCCAAAGCATCAATAAATAGGGGATAGAAACTTAGTTTAACACCACAGATATCAAAGTTTTCAACGGCGCGAAGTGTTTGGATGCCATAGTAAGCATCAGCTGGTACCTCTTTATAACCCAATAGATCGTGTTCTTGTCTTGTTTTCATCGAAGAAATTACTAAAATTATTAATTAATCGATCTGATTGCTTTTATCCTTTATTATTGTGTCCCTTTCTGATTGATCCCTCACCTACTAGTGAATGAGATTGTCTAAGGAGGCTTTTGTTTCCAAGAATTCTTAAGCTCAGATTTGCTGTTTTTATTTCGGTTCAAAATTAGATGAAGTAACAGTATGCAGCTACAAAAGTGCCATGCTGTTCGACTTAAAATTAAACTCTTTATAGCCTATGTGAGAGTGAAATATTTCACTCCTATGTGGTGAAGCTTTTATTAATCAGTACTATAAAAAAAGAGGGGTATCTGATAAAACAGGTACCCCTCTTGGATAATTTGTAACAGTAAGTTTAAAATGCGAGGGGCATTTTATTTAAATTGTGAATTCAGACTGTTAACATTTTATTAATCTAAAATGACCAGAAGCCTAGTACATTTTAAGTCTGTAAACCATACCAATAGAGAAACGGTTTGTGTGCTGATCTTTAAGTCCCATGCTTTCAGTCAAATTGCTATCGTAATCGAAGTGACGACCTGTGTATGTGAAGAAGATCTTCAAGCCATCAGCAATAGGGTGATATTCTAAACCAGTCATATAACCATATGATGTACGGAACTCGTTGTTTAGGTTCTCATCTGTGTTACCGTCGTTTGTAGCTGTTTCGTACATACCTTTCACAAACATGTTGAATTTGTTGTTCAAACGGTAATCTACTTTTGCTACAAAAGAGTTGTAAACAACATCAGTAGCACGTACATACTCACCACCATTAGCATTAATCATATCCGACACAATACCTTTACGGTCGATGTCCTCGCTAGAGTTCATCCAATCGAATTGCAATTGTGCTTTCTTACCCAATTTTACTTGAGTACCCAAAGCGATATAATTTGTATTCATATCCTTAGCATCTTCGAAAAGAGAGTAAGACCAACGAGTCTGTACAATACCGTCGAAAAGGCTACCATTCCAGTTTAATGTATAACCCAATGCATTCTTGCTAGCTTCTACACCGTTTAAACCATTGTAGATGTTATCCATATAATCGTTACGAGAATTCACAACCTGAAAACGGAATTCCTGACCTTTCACCTGGTATGCAAAATCTACACCTGTAAGGAAGTTATCCATATAGTCGATCATATCGCTGTACTGGTAAATGTCAATAGGGTTCAAGTCGAACTCATATCCACCAAAAGCAGTACACTGCTTACCACCAGTAATGGTGAAGTTTTTTGCAACATCGATAGAGATAGAAGCAATATCAGTAGCACGAGATAGGTTATCTAAACCTTCGGCAGAAGTGCCACGGTTCATACGGTGACGCACACGGTAACGAATACCCTTAACCACTTCACCACGCATTTCTAAACGCATTTGGTTTGTTTTGAAATCGATTCCTTCATAATCGCCACCATTCAAATACACGTTGGCCGAATTTTGAAGATTCAGGTAGAAGTTAAAAGAGTCGTTCTTTTGATCTAAAGCAGCTATCTTTTTCTCTAAAGTTTTTAGATTTAAAGCTTCCTGAGCCATTGATGTTCCACCTATGGTAAGAACAGCAACCAATGCGATAATATATTTTTTAAAACTCATTTTGTAGTCGTAAACAGGTTTCTATTGTAATACCGATTGTTGTTTCGTTTGAGCCCTAAATTCGCAAGCTCATCTACGACTCAACTCAACATACATCGGCATTATAACATATAGCTTATTGTATAAGCTAAAGTCAATTAGTTATAAGTATATGAGAGGTTTATTGTTGGTTTTCCCCAAAATCTGGGAAAAGGAACCCCAAGGGGAAGAGAGCCTCTCTACTCTTCCCGGGGTCATAATTTAAACGATACTGGAAATGATTCTACTGAATCAGATTTCTAATACTCGTAAAACATTCTTTGAATTTCTTTGTAGTCGTTGGTCTTAGTCAAAGCCAACATCAAAAGGATTCTTGATTTTTGTGGATTCTTGTAAAGAGAAGCAACAAAGTTGAATTTTGCATCATCAACCTCAGCATCTAAAGTAGCTGATCCCGAAAATACACGAGAGCTACGTACCACTTGAATACCATCTTTTTGAGCAGCAACTAAAGCATCCATTACAGTTGGGTAAAGGTTACCGTTACCTACACCTGCGTGGATAAGTCCTTTAGCACCATCTTTTACCAAAGCGTCAACAACAACAGCGTTGGCATTTGAGTAACCGTAAATGATATCTACCTGAGGTAGTTTATTTAATTTAGTAATGTCGAACTCAGAAGCAGTTGTGTGCTTTGCAGTAGTTGCACGACGGAAAGTAGGCTGACCATTGTGCATATAACCCAAAGAACCGAAGTTAGGGCACTGGAAAGTAGACACGTTTGTTGTGTTGGTTTTAGTTACATCGTCAGCACCTAAAATAAGGTCGTTCATTGAAACCATTACACCACGTCCTTTAGATGCAGCGTTAGATGCTAAAGCTACAGCATTGAAAAGGTTCATTGGTCCGTCAGCACTCATTGCTGATCCTGGACGCATAGATCCTACCAATACAACTGGCTTGTCGCTTTTTACAACAAGGTTCAAAAAGTAAGCTGTTTCTTCCATTGTATCCGTACCGTGAGTAATCACAATACCATCGCACTCGTCAGATGCTAACAATAAGTTGATTTTCTTAGCTAGTTTCAACCAAACCGCATCGTTCATCTCCTGGCTACCGATAGAAGAAATTTGTACGCCTTTGATTGTTGCCAAATTCATGACTTCAGGTACAGCTGCCAATAATTTATCAACAGTAACCACACCCGCAGTGTAATTGGTTTTGATGCTTGAATCACCCGATCCAGCAATGGTACCACCAGTTGCAATAATAGTCAGGTTTGGTAATGTTTGCGCATTAACGGAAGACATTGCTCCCATGGTAACAATTGCTACCAGTACTAATACTCGGGTTAATCTTTGTTTCAGGTTCATAATCTTAGTTATTAATAATTAATTAGTCTTAAGTTTTATTTTTGGTTTTCTAGAATAGTATCGAAACTAATAGGAAGCCCATTGAAACAGCTCCAATAGTAGCCACCATGCCTGGAATCATGAAACTATGATTCAATAAGTATTTCCCAATTCGTGTTGTACCCGTTTGGTCGAAATTAATTGCAGCAACTACAGTCGGGTAGTTTGGAATAAAAAAGTATCCGTTTACCGATGGGAACATAGCAATAAGTGCAGGAGCAGGAATACCCAAGGCAATACCCAAAGGCATTAGGGCACGAACTGTTGCAGCCTGACTATAAAGCAGGATTGAAAGCACAAATAATGCTAAGGCAAACAACCACGGCATATTTGTCACCATCTCTTTAATACCTCCGCCCAAATATTCCATATTGGCTGCGAAAAA
>NZ_JBFFKR010000261.1:0-4878 GCF_041555295.1 Ancylomarina sp.
TAAACAAAGTTGTTCCTGATTATCTGGACACTGGAAAATATGTGAGTAAAGCTTCGATTCGTACTATCTCTAACGCAATGGACGTAGGAGCTCCTAGTAATTTTGATAGAATGATGACTTTATACCAAGAAAATCATCCTCAAATTTGTGAAGATTTAAAAGGTGCTTCGTTTAACGATGAGCAAACCAAAGAGATTATGAAGAAGGTCTATAAAGAATATAACTACATTCTAGACCCTCACGGTGCAGTTGCTTACCTTGGATTAAAGAAAGAACTCGATGCAGAAAATGAACTAGGTGTATTTATAGAAACAGCACATCCTGCAAAATTTATTGACATTGTTGAAGGAGTTATTGAAATGAAAGTTGAAATTCCTGATTACCTGAAATCTTGCTTGACAAAAGAAAAGAAAAGCATTAAAATGGCTAATAAATATCGAGATTTTAAGACTTTCTTAAAAAGTTAGAAACACAAAAAAGCTCCCAATTAGGGAGCTTTTTTTATTCTAAGTCGAAAAGTCTATTTCTTTGAAATTGCTTTTTCGTATTCCTTTTTATAGAGATTCATTTGATTGGTCAGACGCTCAATTTCTGCATCGTTTTGTTTCTTAACCTTACGCAACCAGGTAATTTTCTCATTAACCACTTCCATTTCTTTTTTCACCTTGGCAATTTGGTTATCTCTTTGAGCAATTTTCTCCTCAAGCTTCAGTTTTTCACCAGCTACCTTTTTACTTTCCCACTCTTTATCTTTTATACTAGCACTCAAATCTTGTGTCAAACGAGATGATTCAGCCCTCAAATTCTTTACCTGCTCATTCAATTTATTGATTATCGCCTCATTCTCAGCATTTCGTTCCTGAGCAAACTTATAGTTACCTAGAGTTTCATGTAACTTCAGCTTCAAACTAGTGGTATCAGATGCTATAGAAAATAATTCTGTACTCAACTCATCAATCTCAACATTCTTTTGAGCATTGCTTTCCGCCATACTGTTTTTCATCTCGTTATATTCAGCCAATGTTTGCTTCAGTTTCGAGTCCAAACTTGTATTCTCATTTCCTAGCTTGCGAACCTGAGCATCACTTTTACGTTTAGCGTAATCAAGTTCTTCGTATTTACGTTTCGAAACCACACACGATACAAGTATCAGTGGCATAATTGATAAAATCAGTATTTTCTTATTCATAATGTGAGATATTTTCAGATCGCAGAATTCCTAATATTTGAATTGTGCAATTTACAATTTATATGTGTACAATAACAAGTTAAATAAACTTAATAAAGATAAGCTCAGTGGTTTCTTTCTATAATTTTCTCTTGCATAATTTATAAAATAACTAATTTAGCTTCTCGAATACTTTTGGCAAAATACTTGTGGGTAGTTATCCTGTAATTATTCAGAAGTTAATATTACAGACTCATACTTCGATATAAACTATATGATTAAAAAATTCATTTTCGCACTACTCATCCTAACACATGTGTTTGGAACCATTCAAGCACAAGAAGAGGAACAAACTAAAACAATACGAATTATTGGCCAACTTACCAATGCAGATAACCAACAAGGCATTCCTTTTGCCAACATTGGTGTAATGGATACTTATATTGGAGCAGCCACAAATTTCGATGGCTACTTTGAACTAAAAGTGCCAGGGAAATATGCAGATAAAAGCTTTCAGGTATCTGCCGTAGGTTTCACCACTTACAATTCGAGCTTAAAAGATTGCAGCGAGCTTGATACACTTCGTATTCAATTAAAACCTGTGAATTATAAAATAGCCGAAGTTGAAGTGACTGCTCAGTCATTGGTTTTAATCAAGATGCTAAAAAATGCCATTGATCATATACCTGACAATTATTTACAGACCCCTTTCAACTACGACATTTATTATCGTGCAGAAAGATCTGAGAATAAAAAATTAGAGCGTAAACGTGAAGCTGCAATTCGTATTTACGACGATAAGGGCTACGTTCGCGAGAATGCTTATCAAGTTTATAAAGAGCGTTCGTACCGATTTCTACAAGTAAGAAAAAACTTTGAGAACAATTCTTTAGCTGATGGATCAACTTATTTAGATGAACTATTGGAAATGGATATTGTAAGAAGTCGTGGTAATATTCTAAATAAAAATCACCTTAACTTTTATGATTTAAGTTTAGATCGAATAACAGAATATGAAAATGATTCAATTTGGGTCATTGCCTACAAGAGTAAAAGACCAATATTAAGTAATACTAGTGATTACTACGCAACCTCTTACTCTGGAAAAATATATATCAAGCTAAAAGATTTTTCTGTCATCAAGAATGAAACACATGTCGTTGCAAGTAATTATTCTCCACAGGGGCGTAGCTTCTATGTAAATCCTGAGAGACAAGAGTGGAAACCCATTAAGATTGAATACGATTTTAGTTCGACCTACAAAGAACATTTTGGCTATTACTATTTAAGTTACGTTGACTATAAACGTCATCATGAACTCGAAAACAAAACCAGTGGTAAAACAAAAGAAATAGATACCAATGCAGAAATGTTGATCACAAAAATCATAACAACCAATCCTGAAGTAATTGAAAATCGTGCCTACTATGAAAACATGGAATACAATGAAAACTTCTGGGACAATTATAATATCATTTTTGATGGCGCAGAATAGCATTTAAATTGATTTCAACTTAAGAGATAAACACATAATCCTGATCGATTTATAAAATTGATCAGGATTTTTTATGTAAGCATCAAACATCTAATTTTATTTACCGATATTTATCTATTCAAGAAATATTATTGAAGATTTTAAATAAATGTGCAACACTTCAATTATCAACTCGTCATTAGATTAGAAAATAATTAATGAGCTCCAATTACCAAAACATACATCAGGATTTAATCAATGCTTGTCGCCAAGGTAATACCAAGGCCCAATTTGAGATTTACAAATTATACTATAAAGCTATGTATAATTCATGTCTGCGTATATTAAACAATACTCAAGAGGCTGAAGATGTTATGCAGGAAGCATTTTTGTCAGCATTCGATAAAATAGATTCATATAAAGGTGAAGTTAGTTTTGGAGCCTGGTTAAAAAGAATAGTAGTAAACAAAGCCTTAGATTTTCTGAAGAAAAATAAAATTAACAGTCTGCCTCTTGATGAGAAAATAAATCAAATTAGCGTAGAGGAAGACGAAAATAGTGAAATTGAAAACAATGTAGAGGAGATAACAAAAGCCATTGAGCAATTACCATCTGGTTACCGCATTGTTTTGAGTCTTTATTTAATAGAAGGATACGATCACGAAGAGATAGGCAAAATATTAAATATATCAGCATCAACCTCACGATCACAGTACAACAGAGCAAAAAAGAAATTGATTCAGATATTACAGAATAGCACGAATAAGGCATTAAAAAGAAGAATCAAATGAGGAATATTGAAAATATAATCAAACAAAACCGAGCGAGCTTCGATTGTGAAGAACCTCGAGACGATCACTTCGATCAGTTTAAACAAAAAATGCAATTACATCATCAACCAAAAGCCAAATGGCAATGGAAAGATCTAATGAAAATTGCAGCTATGATTGCTATAGTGGCAATTGCAGGTTTGACAACTTATCAGCTTCGCGATATAAAGTCGACACATTTTAGCTTAGGTCAACTCTCACCTGAATATCAAGAGGTTGAGAACTATTTTAAAGCAAGTATTGACAAGCAACTCGATATCATCAGTCAATTGACCAAATCTACTGATATTCAAGAAGAAAACACCATAAAAGAAGAGCTCGCAGATATGGACAAGCTCTACAAGCAGCTTGAAGATGAGCTACAAGCGAACCCTAAAGATGAACGTATAATTCAGGCCATGATCGAACACTTTCAGGTCAAGAACAATATCTTAAATAGAATTGTACAACAACTATATCTGATAAGCCAACAGGACACTCCTCATGGAGATATCATTAGTATTTAGAAAATATAACTATAAAAATATATTAGCATGAAAACAACTAGATTTAAACTCACTGCACTATTGCTATTTCTTTCGGTAGGAATAAGTAGTCAGGTATTTGCTTCGGATGATTACATCAAGTCTTTCGATGGGAAATATGCTGTAAAAGAAGGGGCCCTATTGACCATAGAAAATAAATATGGCGATATTGAAATCAAAAACTGGGAAGTTGATTCCGTTGTTATCAAAGCAACCATTACGGCCTATGCTTCAAGCGAAGCTAAAGCAGAAACATTATTCAAGGGTATTGAAATTAATATAGACCAGATTGGTGAAACTATTATGGCATTTACTGAGATGGAAAAATCCTTCAAAACTGGAAATAAATTCAGTATCGACTATGAAGTGTTTATGCCTGAGTACATGCAAATTTCTTTAAATAATAAGTTTGGAGATATATACATCAACACAGTAAGAGCAAAAACAAATATCAATCTGAGTTATGGCAACTTACTTGCAGAGAAATTTCTCTATCCAAACGAGAAACCATTAAGTAGCATCAACCTTTCATATGCAAAGGCGACCATTAATGAATGTAATCGTACTAAGTTGACGTTGAAGTATTCAAAAATGAATATTGGAACTAGCGAAACCCTTGTTGTTGTTAGTCGATTTTCTAAGCTTCACTTAGATAACAACGTTTCTCTGATTGCAGATTCTAAATATGATGCCATAAATATAATGAATACAGAATCAGTGCTAGTTAGCAGAGGTCAATACTCTGATATCAAGATTGGAAATGTAAGTCGCAACCTTAATCTGACCCTAAGATATGGAAACTGTAAAATTGACAATGTATCTTCAGATTTTGAAAATATTAGCATAGATAATCAATACGTACCTTGTAGCATATCAATTGCA
>NZ_JBFFKR010000262.1:0-4855 GCF_041555295.1 Ancylomarina sp.
AGCTGCTGCCAAAATCACTAATAATAAACTGCCAAGCAAAAATAAAGCAGGTATGGTGTAGGTTAATTTAAACTTATCAGGATACCATTTAATTAGAACTGGGCGCATCACGCCAAACTTATAAACTTGCTTGATGAATTTTGAGAAATCGATTCTTCGTTTGTGGAACACATAGGCATCTTCAATCAATCCCACTCGGAATCCGGCATTCATTATGCGATAACTCAGATCTGGATCCTCGCCAGGGGTAACATCGGTGTAGCCACCAACTTTTTTATAAACTGCTTGGCTAATTCCCATATTAAAACTACGAGGTTGGTATTGATCGAGTTTATTCTTTTTGCCCCTTATGCCACCTGTCGTAATTATCGAGGTCATGGCATAATTGATAGCCTTTTGCACCTTGCTAAAAGATTCATGTGCACTATCTGGTCCACCAAATGCATCGAGAGGCGTTTGAGCCAAATGCTTTTCCACCTCTTCGAAATACTGTGGCGGTATAATACAATCCGAATCGAAGAAAATTAAAAAATCTCCCGTAGCCATTCTCATACCCACATTACGGCTATCACCTGGACCCGAATTTGCTTTAAAATGATATTTAATATCAAGCTCATTGGAATAATGCTTAACAATGTCAGAGCAGTCTTCAGTAGAACCATCCTCAATCATCAGAATATCAAAATTCTTATAAGTTTGCTTGGCTAAACTTGCGAGTAACTCTTTAGCTTCGTCAGGTCTATTGTAAATGGGAATAATGACTGAATATTTTGGCATACTAATCAATTGTGTGTTTTAAGAGGGAATTGATATCCGTTTTAACGCTTGTCTTATTTTTCATCCCAAACTTAGCAAATATGAAAGGTTTTATTGAGGTCGATTGCATTAAAAAATTGAAACTCTTTCAGCTAATGTCCATTGCTTTATTCATTTGCTTCCATTTATTTAATAAGTATCTTTGTGCCCAAACTAAATAAATATCTGTTTTGGAGAATTTTAAAGAACTTGGAGTAAGTAAAAACTTTCTTAAGGGGTTGGACGATATGAATATTGTGAAGCCTACCGAAATACAAAGTAGAGTAATTCCAATATTACTAAGTGGAGATACTGATCTTATTGGTCAGGCTCAGACTGGAACAGGGAAGACTGCTGCTTTTGGTTTACCTATGCTTCATCGTATCAATATACATCACAAAGTTGTGCAAGGTTTAATTTTGGCTCCAACCAGAGAGTTGGGGCAACAAATTGCTAAGCAGCTTTTTAAATTTACTAAGTTTTCAGAACAAATTTTTACTGAGGCAGTATATGGTGGAGCACCTATCGAAAAGCAAATTGCGGCTTTGCGACGTCCTACACATATTATTGTTGCGACTCCTGGTCGATTGATCGATCTTGTTAAGAAAAAAGCAATTGATTTAAGTCATGTATCTACTGTGGTATTAGATGAAGCTGATGAAATGCTAAGTATGGGATTCAAAAAGGAACTTGATGAAATTCTGACTTACACGGCTTCTGCTCAAAATAAATGGTTGTTTTCTGCAACGATGCCTCAGGGGATAAGACAGATGGTAAATCAGCATTTGAAAAGTAATGCTCACAGAATTGAAGTGAGTGGTAAAAATGTTGTGAATAAAAACATAGAGCATAAATTTTTGGTCTGTGATGAGAAAGAGAAACTAAATATTCTACTTCAATTTTTAAGCTCACAAAGTGATAATAGAGGCTTGATTTTCTGTAAAACTAAAGTTGCAACGCAAACTTTAGCCAAGCAGCTTATCGCAAGAAATATTCCAGCTGATGGTCTGCATGGTGATCTTTTACAAAAGGAGCGTGATAAGGTAATGCGAGCATTTAAGAATGGTAGTTTGCAGATGATTGTAGCGACTGACCTTGCAGCTCGTGGGATAGACGTAGAGGGACTTTCTTATGTGGTGCATTATCAACTACCAGATAAGGAAGAATATTACACACACCGAAGCGGTAGAACGGCTCGTGCGGGTAAGGAAGGTCTTTCTCTGTCTTTAGTAACAACTCAAGAGTTGAAGAGCATCAGATATTTCCAAAAAGCCTTAAACATCAGTTTTAAGCAAATTAGACAAACGAAATAGTTTTAGGTTCATTCTAAACCAGATATAAAAAAAACTCATGATTCTAAAATCATGAGTTTTTTTGTGCTGTATAAGTTATGAAAACATTAGTCTCTTCTTTTGGTAAAAGGCTTACGTCTTCTATCTGCTTTGTGTTTGTTTTCAGGATCGACTTTCTTCCTAGAATCCGATCTTTCATCAGTACGGCGAGGTCTTTGAGGTCTCTGAGGTTTTTTTGTTTTCTCAACAGGCTCGTTATCACCCGAATTCAAAAATGGATGTTCTGCGATAACTGTAATTTGTTGAGCAATTAACTTCTGAATATCCTTTAAATAGGCTCTTTCTTCAATGTCGCAGAATGATATGGCGATACCACTCGCTGCGGCTCTACCAGTACGTCCAATTCGATGCACATATGTTTCAGCAATATTTGGCAAGTCGAAGTTGACAACTAAAGCTAAATCTGAAACATCGATACCACGTGCAGCAATATCGGTAGCAACAAGTACATTAGTTTTGCCTTCTTTAAAATTAAGCAAGGCATTTTGTCTTTGATTCTGAGACTTGTTTCCATGAATAGCTTCAGAGTGAATGTCAACCTTCTTTAAGAACTTGGTGATTTTATCAGCACCATGTTTTGTTCTTGTAAAGATTAGAGTTGATTGAACTGCGTTACGAGTTAAAAGATGAATCAATAATTTTGGTTTATTCTTCTTACTGACGTAGTATAAGGCCTGCTCAACGCGCTCTGCTGTTGTTTTCTTTGGCTCAATAGTAACCTTCTCTGGATTACCTAAAATCTTTTGTGATAGTTTCACAATAGCAGGAGGCATAGTTGCCGAAAAGAACAGTGATTGTCTTTTGGTCGGTAACTTGGCTACAATTTTACGAATATCGTTAACAAAGCCCATGTCCAGCATGTGGTCCGCTTCATCAAGAACAGAATATCCCACATCCTTTAATGAGACGTAACCTTGATCCATTAAGTCTAAAAGTCGACCTGGAGTTGCAACAAGAATATCAACACCTCTACGAAGTGCTTGTGTTTGTGGCCCTTGTTTTACCCCACCAAAAATTACGGTGTTTACAATACCAGTATGTTTACCATATTCGGTAAAACTATCACCAATTTGAATAGCCAGTTCTCTTGTAGGTGTTACAATTAGTGCTTTTATCCTACGTTGACCGGTGTTTTTAACCTGGTCATTGTAAATGTGTTGTAGGATAGGAATAGCAAATGCTGCTGTTTTTCCGGTTCCCGTTTGTGCACAACCTAACAGGTCCTTTCTTTTAAGAAGGATTGGAATAGATTGTTCTTGTATAGGTGAGGGATATGTATAGCCTTTGGCCTCTAGGGCTTTCAGGATAGGATCAATAATTCCTAATTCTTTGAATGTCATGTATGAAATATAAAAGCGACAAAGATAGGGTAATAGTTTGAAATTCTGCACTTTTGAGAATAAATGCGTTTATTATTTGAACTTCAGGTAAATACTCACCCCTTTTTCATCTTAAAAAAACTCCCCTTCCTCGTAAGAAAGAAGGGGAGAATACTGCTATTAATAAAATAAGTTGTCACTTACTGTTAGGTGAATAAAAGCCATGAGCTTTGATCCTTATACTCTTCAGTAGGTGATACGTTAGTTTGAAATTTATATGAACTAACAAGCATCGAAATTTCATGTTTGATGGTTTCTAAACTGTCGTTGATTAAATCAGATCTAAAGCCTTTTGCCCCCAGTTGGACTACGTGATCGGCAGCCACCACTTTACTGATGATTTTGCCTAGATCAACAATTTTCCTTTGTGGAAGTTTAGTGTCAAGAGTAAAGTCAACAACATTTTTAAAGTATTCAGAAACATTCTTAGTTAGTTCATGGTTCTTAAAGAAATCTGAAAGGTTCATGTTTTTTTTCTTTGTCATGATTTTCATAACCATCTCCGATAGTTGCGTATAAAGCATATCGTTTGATCCTTCAAAAATCTGAAAAGGGCGAGAGTCAATAATCGCTCTTGAGCCAACACTTTCAGCCTTGTACCCATTCGCTCCACTCAATTGAGTAAGCGTTTGCGCAGCTTCTTGCATCATATCTGTAATATATGCCTTCATGCTGTTGGCCTCAATAGCAGCAGTTGCTAGGTTATTCTCTATGCCACTAATTAAAGAACTGCGAGAGCACATGGCAGAACAAATGGTGAATGCACTTTGTATTCTACCAATTTGATGACGTACTTGATCTAAGCTAATTAATGACTTACCACTAACAATTCTAGTTGAACAGTGTTTGATCGACTCATCAAGCATTCGGCGAATAAAGCCCATCCCCATACCAGGGAACTGTAAACGACTTCGGTGCAAGAGGTCCATCATTAACTTTAAACCTGTTGTTTCGGGCTCTAGTTTATATTGCTCAGGGACTTGAATATCTATTGAGTTTTTGCCATATGGAATAGGATATAGGCCTAAGTTATTGTAATATTCTTCAACCTTAATAACTTGTTGAGGTTGTTGAACGTCACAAATAAAGAAGTCAATATCCCGACCTAGTTTCCCATTCTGATCTTGAGGGCGTGAAGTCATTAGCCAGTAATCAGCCATACCTGTAAGCCCTTGCCAATGCTTGGTTCCTTTTATGTGGTACGATTCACCTATTTTGACATTCGAAGTCTGCATACCTAATGCATCACTACCAAAATCGGGTTCAGTAATCATTAAGCCACCCATGTTCTGTTGAGTGAGGAAACGGTCGAAAATGCCTTTTTTCACG
>NZ_JBFFKR010000263.1:0-4844 GCF_041555295.1 Ancylomarina sp.
AACAACAACGGAGTATTTAACTTCATATGCTTTAGAGTTGATGACTCAGGTTGATAACCCTCATAAAATTAAGTTGAGAACGAAGAAGCTTGACCTAATGCGTGCTGACATGGATGCTTCACCAATGGTGAGAATTCAGTACTCTGCTAAATATGCTGGTGTTGCAAACTCTTGGAAAAGATGGCAAGGTGAAATCACAGGTTTGAACCGTTTGAATGCTATTGCTAAGAAAAAGGAACTTGAGGCAAAATTTGAAACCTGGGCTAATTCTGATGAGAAGCTAAAGGCGAAATATGCTGGCATCCTTGATCAGATGAAAGGGATCTATGAAGAAATGACACCTTATAGCTTAGCTCGTGATTATGCTATTGAAGCTGGTTTTTCAGGATCAGAGGTCGTGAAATTTGCAGGTGGATTTAAGCAACTTTTATCTCTTGATAAAAAAGACTCAGAAGCAATTGCTAAAGAAGTAAAAAGCTTACAAAAGAAAGCTGCTTCTTTTTACAAGAACTATAATCTGGACACAGACAAGAAATTATTGGAAGCAATGATGAGCATGTACCATGCTAATGTTGAGGCTAAATTCTTACCAGAAGAATTGAAGGTAATTGCTAAAAAATATAAGGGCGATTTTAAAGCTTACGCGAAAAAAGCAATGGCTAAGTCAGTATTGGCAAATCAAGCCAAACTTGAGAATCTATTGGCTAATTACAAGCCATCGAATGCGAAGAAAATCGCTAAAGATCCTGCTTATGTTTTAGCAATGAGTATTGGTGATTTATACAAAGTAGCAATCAGCCCTAAGTATTCTGAGCTATCGAATAAGGTGAATAAATTGCAACGTACTTATATGGCTGGTTTAATGGCTATGGAGTCTGATAAGGTTTTCTACGCTGATGCGAATTCAACTTTCCGAGTTCACTTTGGTAAGGTTGCAGGTTATAAGGCTCGCAATGCAGTAAACTACGATTACTATACAACTCTTGAAGGTATTATTGAGAAGGATAATCCAAACATTTTCGACTACGATGTGCCTCAAAAGTTAAGAGATTTATATGCGACTAAGGATTATGGGCGTTATGGACAAAATGGACAAATGAATGTTTGTTTTGCTGCTACGAATCATACCACTGGTGGTAACTCAGGTTCGCCAGTATTAAATGCAAATGGTGAGCTTATCGGATTAAATTTCGACCGTGCCTGGGAAGGTGTGATGTCTGATTTAATGTACGATGCTACTATCTGTAGAAACGTATCATTGGATATCCGTTATGTGTTATTTATCGTTGATAAATTTGCTGGAGCTGGATACTTGCTTGATGAAATGAATATTGTGGAGTAATCCCAATTGGAATATATAGTGAAAGGCTGTTGGAGAGATCCAACAGCCTTTCTCATATTGATTCAGAAAATTGTTTCTACAACTGTGTCTATTTGAGAAGAGCAAATTTACCTGTCTTTGTTCTGATAACACCATTGGTGTAGGTGATATCTAAATTATAATAGTAACTATCCATGTCTTGATATTGACCATTGTGAGTTCCATCCCATCCCTGATTAACATCAGATGTTTCAAATACCTTTTTACCTCTTCGATTGTATATTGTGAGCTTGATTTTATCGACATCAGTTCCGCGCACAAAAAGCAAGTCGTTATGACTATCTCCATTTGGAGAGAACGCTTTAGGTAAACCAACAAAGGGGTAATCGTTTAAGAATTTCACATAAATAGAATCGCGTGCAGAACATTGAGCTTCATTAATAACCTCTACCCAGTATGTACCCGTCTTTTCTATGATAATCGATTTTGTGATTTCGCCGGTAGACCAGTTGTAGCTTACCTTATCAACATTAGCTATTAACTCTTGTTCGAGATTCGGATAATCAATAATGTCTTCACCTAGATTAACGATAGGAATTGGTAGAACCGTGATATGAATTTGTGCACTCTCAATATTACCTAAGTTATCGGTTACTTCTAATGTGTAATCACCATCTTTTTTCAAGTATATTTCAGCTTCCTTGTGATTTTGGTCGATCCAATTATAGCTTAGCGGTGAAGCAGGATGACCAATTATTTCAGGAACGATTAGAACGGAATCGCCTTGGCATATGCTCCTGTCATCACCTAATTCAATCCGAAACTTTTCTCCACCTCTATAATCAATAAAAACAGTGTCCGAATTGGTACAACCATATTCATCAATTACATTAACCCAGAAATCACCTCCAGAACTCACCGTGATTATTTGACTTGTTTCAAGAGTGTTCCATTTGTAACTGGCACCTGCATTTTGCGCATCGAGTTGTTTTGATTCACTATCCCATAAAATGAAGTCATCTCCCAAATCGACAATGGGTTTTGAATGGTAATAAATTTGAGAACTGGCTGTTTGACTATAACCATTCGGATCGGTAGCTGTAAGGGTGTATAAGCCTTCGCTGCTTATTTCTATTTCTCTTTTAGTTGAACCTGTGTTCCACAAATAGGTGTATGTTTGGTTGATATCCATATAAGGGCTCAAAGTCATTGTTTCTTGAGCACACATATGTATAATATTCGGTAGACTTAAGGTGAAAAATGAAGACTGATCTTTAACCGTGAATGATTTGGAATTGCTACATCCAAATTCAGAAGTAATCATAACTGAATAATCGCCAGGGCTTGTAATTTCAATTTCGCTTGTCGTTTCTCCTGTTGACCAAAGGTAAGTACATCCCTCCGTTTGGATATTCACAAGAATTGGAGCACCATCCATCATGATAATATCAGCAATATCTATTTCTGGAGCATCATGGACTGTAACTAAAACTTGATCTGTTATTTTTTGGTTGTCTTTAAGGTCGGTAACAGTTAATTCATATTCTCCAGATTGATTAACTTCAATTGTTTCCGTTGTTTCACCAGTTTTCCAAAGGTAGGAATAGTCCGATTTAAGATCGATGGTTGGGGTTATAGTAATGGCATCACCTGAACAGATGTTTTTATCCTCGCCTAAATCAAGACTGAATTCACTTTTAAGCTCAATATCACTATAGATTGTATCGCTATTACAACCAAAACCAGTTCTTTCAATTGATTTGAAAGTGGTAATGCCCGCTTCTGCCTGCCATTTTACTCTAAAATTGATGTATTTGTAGGCATCAATAATTTCGGTTTGGTAACTTATCTGATTTGCTCCGGTTGGCAGTTCTCCAGTGTACTCAGAGTTCATGCCGATTATGACTGTGTAATCATATTCAGAACTTGTTTTAATTTTACTCTCATAGGCTTCTACAACGGGTTGAGTTAAAGGGTAGACAGTTATATCCCTAGTTCTATCATCTACTGAAATATTAAGTTGTGTACCATCTTCTAACCATGCCTTTTCAATGCTAATACTAAAGGTCTTTAGTTTTCTGCTATCATTTCTAAAGCTAATCTCAAAATCGAATGTGCCTGTGTTTATGCCAAAGCCTCCATTCATATTCTTAGCAGGATCCCCATTTACAGAATATGAAGCAAACCATGTTTTATCTGTAGGACCCGATATCTCTAAAGATGAGGTTTGTAGAGGAGTGACAATACCATTGTTTAATGGGCAAAGGGTTTTATTTGAATTATTGATGAATGCCACAACTGGATCTTGCGAGTAAACATGCGAAAAAACACTGAGTAAAAGTGTGATACCCAGTATTCTGATCGCTATGTTTGCTGTTGACCCCATAAGTAATTGAATTTATTTTGATCAATGAAATCTAACTATTATATATAGTTGCTCTAAAGATACAAAACAATTAGCTTTTATCTAAGTAAAAATCGTGTTCATCAGGATTATTGGGTTATTTATCATCAGTTAATGTAGGAGGTAGAAGAAATGAAAATGAGAGCAGATGGTTATTTTTTTAGAAAAAAGCGTTTAGTGTAACATTGGTTACATTTTAAAACTTGACTCAACCATACATTTGTAATAGAAAATTAAATAAAAGCTCACTGATATGGAGAATCAATATTTTAAGAATACCGATAGTTTACTAGATATTTGTACACGTTTCCCTGAAACAATTAAGATTTTTGTTTCAAATGGATTCAAACAGCTCGAAGATCCTAAGAAAAGAGAACTTTTTGGTAAATCTTTAACCTTAGAGATGGCTTTGAAGATGAAAAAGCTAAATGTTGACGCTTTTGCTTCTCTTTTGTTTGAAGGTATTGAATTGAACCGCAATCAGGTTGATGCTGATTTGAATCAGAAACCAACCAGTACCGATGCTGATGCCGTTCATATACAAGGCTTATTGCCATGTCCGGTTCGTGTACCCTTGGTTGAAGGTATTGATGCTTTTATTGAAGAATACAAGAAAACAAATGATAGAGAGGTTGTATACGATCTAAAGGCTGCTTCGATGGGGCTTGATTGGTTAATGGGTGATGTGATTAACGAAGATAATCCAGATAAATTAGCTGATATTTTTATCTCTGCGGGATTCGATTTGTTCTTCGACGAAAAGTTGATGGGGAAATTTAAGAAACGTGGTGTATTTGCTGATAGTACTGGATTTGATCGTTTAAATAAGGATTTTGATAATGATGATATTTGTTTGAAAGATCCAGAAGGACATTACTCTATGATTGGTGTTGTTCCTGCGGTATTTTTGGTGAATACTGCAGAGCTTGGCGATCGTGAAGTGCCACGTACTTGGGCTGATTTGTTCAAGCCTGAATTTAAAAATAGCGTGAGTCTTCCTATTAGTGATTTTGACTTGTTTAATTCGATGCTGCTTCACATTTATAAGGCTTATGGCGAAGAGGGCGTAAAAGGATTAGGAGAATGTTTGTTGGAGAGTATGCACCCATCTCAAATGGT
>NZ_JBFFKR010000264.1:0-4827 GCF_041555295.1 Ancylomarina sp.
ACAAACTGATTGGCTTTTGCGAAATGGGCGTAAGCCGATTTTGCAGCATTACGGGTTCCTTTAGCCAGTTCTCTTAAACCTAAATTATAACATTCAGGTGCTGCAAGTTGTCTGGCCATATCTTCTTCAGCTCTGAATGATTGCACATTTGAAAGTAAACGCAAGGCAGCTGGGCATCGGTTTATTTCATTGTACATTCGGTTAAGAGTCTGATATTGTGCAATTGATTTTGTGTTCTTTAACGGATCAGGTGAATTCAGAAGAGCTACAATTTCTCTTTTCGACATCTGAACTGCTAAGGGGTAACTTTCCAATAGCGCTTGTTGAGCCTTGCTTTTGTCTGGGTTCGACCTTAATCGGTCAACCGATTTTAATACGGCCGTGTAATAGTCACCATTCTGTAGTGCTTTCTCACCTGAGCTACAGGCAGCACTGATAACTGATAGTATGATTAGTGAGAAGTAAATAATCTTTTTCATAGATATTGGATTAGTTGTGTGTGCAAATTTAAATTTTTATCTGAGAGTAGGGCAATTTCAGAAATGAGTTTCCACTATTTTCTTGTTATTATCTCAGCATAATAGCCGAAATGCAAATATTGAACCAGAACAGCATAAGAGCTTAAGTTTTTATTTGTTCTGTTTTATTGTGCCAATGACCCGAGATGATAAAGCTTTGATTTCTTTGTTTTTACTGCCTTAGTTTAAATTGAATATGAACATCAGATCACACCTGCAGTTAACTTGTTTATCAATCGCACCAAACGAATGGCTCATTTAGGAAAAGCTCGGTTATTAAACGGGCTTGTAATTATGCTACAAGATTATACTGTTGTCGAAAGGCTGCTTTTTTTTCCTTCCCTGGAAAGAAAAAAGGGTATAATAAGAATGTCGATGCCTATTAGACTTGCCTTAATTGAGCTTTGTTTAGCTCTAATGAATGCGTTCTTGGCTATTTATGAAGATGAGCTTACTGAAAAGGAGATATGATCTGCTTGAATTTCTTTTGATCAATGCTAATTTGAATAGAGCAGATCTTAAATGGGATGATGGAATCTTTCATTATCGAAACGAAACTTTTGAGAACAGGCAAGGCGACTAAAAATACCGCATAGACAAAAAAAATATTGATAAAGACGTTTTGTTAGTCATATTTTGTAAATTAGATATACATAAGCGAATTTCATAAAATGGTATTGGTTTAGTGTAAATTAAGCAGAGTGGTTTTAAAGTAATGCACAAGCTTGAAAATGATTGGCATGGAATAAGGCAATACCACAAGAGCAATGGAAAAGTTGATAGAGCTTCAAGTTAAATACAGCACGAAAGGGAATGAGTAGAGTTGCCTATAATGTGCGGGAATAGAATAAAAGGAAGCGATAGCAAGCCAATAGAAGGCGAAGAGCAGGCTGATTAGTGCGAGGGTAATATGCTGGGATGCGAAAGTTGAAAAGGAGCGCGAGAAGGTATAGAGTTTTGCAAGGAAGGTAAGGCACCAAGACGCGGTAGTATGCCTTTAGATCGCGAGAGGTAGGCAATGGTTAGCGGAGCTTGAGGCGTTGGATGCGAGGGGTGGAATAAGGCACAGATTGGTCTTGTCGAGCATAGAGAAGAACGACCAATTAAATTATATGACTTCTGGAATTCAAACATATATCAAATATAATGCTCTATGGATAAGCCCCAAGCCCGAGAATACAATCAAGCTTTATGTTTTTTGGAATTTGCCAAAAAGAATTTCTTACTTCAAGATGATAAGTTTTGCCAAAAAGTAATTGCACAGATAAAAAGCTGTATTGAACGAGTCGATTCACTTAAATTGGTTCATTTCGATAAAAAATGCAGCTCAATTTCGAAGCAGAAATCCAGAGTAAATCTGGAAGACATTTGCTATCAAATTGCCAACCTGATGAAAAGCTATGGCTACTTTCATCACTTTATACCCTTTGTTCATCTAGATGGTTTTGGCAGGAACCAACTGTATAAATACTCAGGACTCAAGTTATTAATAAAATCACGATTTTTAAAGGATATGATACAAAAAGATCCACAGGAATCCCAGGAGGCTGATATAGATGAGTCTCTAAGGGATCAATTGGGTCTTGCCATTGCTGGTTTTGATAAAAAGCTGAATTCTACCACTACCAGCAGGGATGACATCAAGCGAGCCAATCAAACCATAGAGGATGAACTAAATGCCTACCATCAATTGTTGAATAAGGTGCTAAAGCCATATATGGAAGCCAAGTACAAGCATTCTCAGCCAGACTTGTACGAATATTTCGTGATGGCTATCAGTACCTATAAAATTCCCAGGCGAAAAAGAGCCTTGCAGGGCAAAATTACTGATACCGATGGTAAGCCACTACACAGAGTGCGTGTTTCGGTTGATAATAAAAAGGCTGTTGTCAAGCGGGGGACTAAGGGCAATTATTTCTTTAAAAACATGACCAATGGATCACATAAAATATTGTTCTCTTGTGAAGGATTTAAATCAGTGACTAAAAATATCCTCATTTATCCATCTCGAACAAGCCGCTTAGATATTGTGATGCAAAGGGAAAAGGCCGTCGAACTAAATGAACGTATAGCTTCCTTATAATTCCAGCATAAAACGGTTTAGCTTATGTTTGTTTCTGATGTTATTTTCATAAATATAGCTATTGTCAATTAGACTCCCTTGCTATTATACCGAAGGTCTATTGTAAAAAAAATAAAGTCCTTTGGACGTAATGTTTGATGGTGAAAGACACAATAGTAGTAACTTATAAAAAGCGATATATACACTTGTTAGGTGTGATTGAAAAAACAACCCAATACAATGAAGAAACTAATCGGAGTTTTAATTATTCTAAGTTTCGTTGGCTGCAAGACAAAAAATGAGTGTTCCTATCAGAAACCAATTGACAGAAACGATGGATTGAATGTATCTACACTTGAAGAAAACAAGTTGGACACAGCCATATTCAATAAACTTAACCATGACATCTGTAAGGGTAAATATGGGAATATACATAGTTTACTGGTGATTGAAAATAAGGACTTAGTAATAGAACAATATTATAATAATTGGGAAAATGATAGACTTCATATTTTAGCATCGAATACGAAGAGTTTCAACTCTTTATTGATTGGTGTCGCAATAGAACATGGGTATATTAAAGGCGTTGACCAAAGAATGTTAGATTTCTTCCCCGAATATGAAAATCTTAAAAAAGACAGTCTGAAAAATAAAATAACCATTAAAGATTTGTTGACTATGACATCTGGTTTTCAATGGGATGAACAGTCTTTGCCCCTTACTGACTCAAACAATATGGGTAGGCAAATGGATCAAACGGAAGACTGGCTGAAATCGTCATTAGAATTATCTATGGATACGGTACCCGGAACAAAATATGTGTATAGTGGACCTAACACTATTATTTTGAGTGAAATTATAAAAAGATCAACGGGTAAAAACATTGCAGAATTTGCTGAAGAATATCTTTTTGAACCACTCGATATCAAAGAATATAACTGGTTTTCTAAAAATGGCATTTATGATGGGGGTGGTGGACTATCTCTAAAATCAAGAGATATTGCTAAGTATGGACTTTTGCACCTGAACAAAGGAAAATGGAATAATAAAGAAATTGTATCTGAAAAATGGATAGACGAAATATTTAGCCCGTATATTGAAATCCATCATCCTGTTTATGCTTGTTATCAATGGAGAATGGTAAAGACAGTGTATGGTTTTAATGCTTGGTTTATTACTGGAAATGGTGGACAAATAATAAACATTATTCCTAAGCTAGATATGGTGATCGTAATTAATGCAGATAATAGGGAAATTCCGAAGGATAAAAGAGAACCATTAGAATATTTGATACAGGATATCATAAAAATACACTTGGAATAATAGAGAAACAATAAACCTAACACGCAATGTAGAAAAAGTGGGCGGAATGTTTTAGATTGAACAGATTAATGATAAGCAAGCGGTCTGATAAATTGAAAATCGACGAATCCAAAGTCCCTTTGCTTAATTGATACATAATCTCTTATAGGCAAAGCTGCGTGCAACAAACTTATTTTTTATGATGTAAATCATAAAAGACGTATATTTGGGAAACATGAGAAAAAGTAAATCACAAAAAGATAAGACTGCTTCGAAAGCAAAAGAAAAGCAGATTACGACTTCAATAAGTTTTCCAATTGTTGGGATTGGAGCTTCAGCAGGGGGATTGGAAGCGCTAGAACTTTTTTTTAGTAATGTTCCAAATAACAGTGGATTGGCTTATGTGGTCATTCAACATCTTGACCCTAACCGTGTGGGTATTATGCCTGAAATTCTTCAACGGATAACTGAAATGAAGGTTGTTCAAGTTAGCGATCATTTAAAGGTTCTTCCAAATCATGTGTATGTTATTCCGCCAAATAAAAGCATGTCGGTTTTAAACGGCTATCTGCATTTGTTTGAACCTATTGAATTGCGTGGTTTGCGACTTCCGATTGATTATTTTTTCCGCTCATTAGCCGATGATCAAAATGAAAACAGCATCGGGATTATTCTTTCGGGTATGGGCTCTGACGGCAGTTTGGGACTAAAAGCAATAAAAGAAAAAAACGGAATTGTTTTGGTCCAAGATCCTCTAACTGCAAAATTTGATGGAATGCCTCAAAGTGCAATAAATGCAGTAAATGTCGATATTTTGGCAGCAGCAAACGAACTACCCGAAAAATTGCTTGCTTTTCTTAAAGTGAGTCCGGGAATAGCAACGAAAACCGAAATTGACAATAAAATCAAAAGCAATCTCGAAAAAATTGTTCTCTTACTAAGAAC
>NZ_JBFFKR010000265.1:0-4822 GCF_041555295.1 Ancylomarina sp.
AGAATAGCTCAGTTGGTAGAGCACGACCTTGCCAAGGTCGGGGTCGCGAGTTCGAGTCTCGTTTCTCGCTCAGATCAGTTTTTCTTTTCTGATTTATATAAAAAAAAGAAATTGCGAGAATAGCTCAGTTGGTAGAGCACGACCTTGCCAAGGTCGGGGTCGCGAGTTCGAGTCTCGTTTCTCGCTCAGAAAATTCATTTAAGAATTATACGAGCAAAAATAATAAGGATTGTTTCTTCGGAAGCGATCCTTTTTTTATGCCTGGATTTTAAAGGCAAATATGAGCTTTAAGCAAAAAAAAAGCGACACCTGTAGGTGTCGCTTTTACTAATATCAACAGTGTGCTTATTGCTTGAAAATATCAGCAAATTTTAAGTTGCTATACTTACCTTCTTTCAATTTCTTAGCTACATCTTTAAAAGCATTTACAGTGTACTCAACATCTTCAAGAGTGTGAGTAGCTGTAGGGATCAAACGAAGTAATAGCTGTCCCTTAGGGATTACAGGATATACAACGATAGAACAGAATATATTGTAATTTTCTCTTAGATCCATTGTTACTTGAGTTCCTTCAGCTACACTACCTGAAAGGTATACAGGAGTTACGGGAGATTCTGTACATCCAATCTCTAGTCCAGCTTCGGTTAAACCTTTTTGTAGAGCATTTGAAATAGTCCAAAGCTGCTCACGCAATTCAGGTTTGGTTCTAAGCAGTTCTAGTCTTTTGATTGATCCTTCTACAATTGGCATTGGAAGTGATTTTGCAAAAATCTGAGAACGCATATTGTAACGTAAGAAGCCACAAACATCTTCGTCACAAGCAACGAATGCACCAATACCAGCCATCGCTTTAGCGAAAGTGCCGAAAAGAACATCAATTCCATCTATAACACCAAAATGCTCCGGAGCACCAGCACCGGTGGCTCCCATAACACCAAATCCATGAGCATCATCAACTAATAGGCGGAAGTCGAATTCTTGCTTCATAGCAACAATTTCGTCCAATTTGCCAAGATCACCAGCCATTCCGAAGACACCTTCGGTAATGACTAAGATACCACCACCAGTTTTCTCAGCCCACTTTGTAGCGCGCTCAAGTTGCTTGTGAAGGTTTTCCATATCGTTATGAGGGTAAACAAAACGTTTCCCTTGGTGAAGTCTCAAGCCATCCATGATACAGGCATGTGATTCTGAGTCATAAACGATAACATCATGACGATTAACTAAAGCGTCGATAATAGAAACCATACCCTGGTAACCAAAGTTCAAAAGGAAAGCATCTGGCTTACCAACGAAATCAGCTAGTTGTGCTTCTAATTCTTCGTGGCGACTAGTTTGTCCAGACATCATACGAGCACCCATTGGATATGCAAGACCCCATTTTTCAGCCGATTCAGCATCAGCTTTTCTTACTTCTGGGTGATTGGCAAGTCCAATGTAGTTATTCAAACTCCATGTTAGAACTTCTTTACCTCTAAATATCATTCTAGAGTTAATTTCGCCTTCTAGTTTAGGGAATGCAAAGTAGCCGTGAGCTTGCTTTGCGTATTGTCCAAGATTCCCTTTTTGGTTGTTAACTTTGTCAAAAATATCCACGATATATGTTTTTTTGAGTTTTCAAATATTCTGAATGGGTTATGGAATTCAGAATCGATAAATTTATCGAAATGGATTCATAACTGTGCAAAAGTAACATTTTATAAAAAAATATCAAGAGATAGACGCAGTAGATTTTGCTCACTATTTAATAATAAATGATATGAAGCTGAGAACACTATGTTTATAGTCTTTTTTACTTATTGTGTTACAGACTAAGTATTGGTTTTATACATTGAAAAAAGATTGTGTACATCTATCTACTTGATAGCCTTGTTAAAAAAATATAATTGCAACAATATGATAGTGTGAAATGTTCAAAATTGGCGGAAAATTATATCTTTGCATGATACAAAATAGTAGAGTCCATAAACCTATGAAAAAAATCCTTTTGTTGATTGTGCTTCTTTCTACGCTTTTAGCTGGATGTAGCGAATATCAAAAACTTCTAAAGAGTAATGATACTACTCTGAAATACAAGAAAGCCATTATATATTATAATGAAGAACAATATGTAAAAGCAGCTACGCTTTTCGAAGAATTGATACCTGTATTTAGAGGTACAAGTAAAGCGGAAACCGTGAGTTACTATATGGCTTACTGTAACTATGGAATGAGTGACTTTATTACTGGAGGATACTATTTCCGTAATTTTATTAAGAGTTTCCCAGATAGCCCATATGCTGAAGAGTGTTTGTATATGAGTGCTTATTGTTATTATAAAGAATCGCCCAAACCTCGATTGGATCAAACTTCAACAAAAGATGCTATCGATGCGCTGCAATTGTATATTAATCGTTATCCAAACTCAACTCGAATTGAGGAGGGGAATAAGTTGATTGATGAATTGCAAGACAAATTGGTTTATAAATCATACTTAAGTGCTCGTAATTATTTTGATAGAGGGCATTTCCCATCAGCAATCATTGCATTACAAAATGCAATTAGGGATTATCCTGGTTCTTCTTATCGAGAGGAACTCATGTTTATGCTTTTAGAATCTCGCTTTGAATATGCTGTTTTATCGGTTGATGAAAAGCAAAATGAGCGTTTCAATTTGGCTAAAGAAGAATATTTTGCTTTTGTCGATGAGTTTCCAAAAAGTAAGTTTCAGAAGGATACTGAGCATATGATCAAGGAGATTGAAGCGTATTTTGGTAAAGATAAATCTGCAAAAGAAGATAATTAGTTATAAATTAGAGGAAAACTCTTAAAAATTTGTATTTTTGCGAGCTGAACTAAAAATAAACCAATAGATAATAATTCTTTGACAGTATGGATTACAAAAAAACGAATGCAGCAGGTTCAACTATTACACGTAACGTTACAGAGTTGAGCAGGGAAGTAGGAAATGCTTACGAATCTGTGGTGATTATGGCAAAGCGTTCTAACCAGATTGCTGTAGAGCTTAAAACAGAACTGAATAAGAAACTTCAAGAATTCGCATCTTTTACTGATAATTTAGAGGAAGTTTTCGAAAATCGCGAGCAGATCGAGATTTCGAAGTATTATGAGCGTTTACCAAAACCGACTTTAATTGCGATTGAAGAATTCATTAATGGTGACATTTATTACAGAAATCCTGCTAAAGAAAATAATACAATTAAGTAAAATTTTGCTTTAATATTTAAGTTCCCTCGAAACAGGGAACTTTTTTAGTTTTATGGCTTATGTTAAAAGATAAGAAGATTATACTTGGAATTACAGCAAGTATCGCTGCATATAAGGCCGCAACTTTGGTGCGATTACTTGTAAAAGAAGGCGCTGAAGTAAAAGTGTTAATGACACCATATGCCAAGGAGTTTATTTCTCCGGTAACAATGGCTACGCTTTCAAAAAACACAGTATTAAGTGACTTTTTTAAGCACGATGATGGTGCATGGAATAGCCATGTTGATTTGGGTTTGTGGGCGGATGTTCTCTTAGTTGCACCGACTACAGCCAATACGATGGCTAAAATGGCTCATGGTATTTGTGATAACCTTTTGTTGACAACCTATTTGTCGGCAAAATGCCCTGTTGTTCATTCCCCAGCTATGGACTTGGATATGTTTAAACATCCTGCTACACTTCGTAATATGGATATCCTGAAATCATATGGTGATATCTTTATTGAGCCTTCAAGCGGTGAGCTTGCTAGTGGTCTATACGGTAAAGGTCGTATGGAAGATCCCGAAATAATTGTTGAGAAGCTTAAGGAGTTCTTTGCTTCAAAAAAAAAAGACTAATTGACAAAAAGGTCATGATAACAACAGGGCCGACTTACGAAAAGATTGACCCTGTTCGTTTTATTGGTAATTTCTCCTCAGGTAAAATGGGTTTTTCAATTGCAGAAAAGCTAGCAGAGGAAGGTGCTCAAGTTATCCTCATCTCTGGGCCTTCTGCATGCCAAACTAATCATCCCAACATACATAGAATTGATGTTGTCTCAGCACAGGAAATGTATGATGCTTCTTTTGAATATTTCCCACATTGTGATGGAGCTATAATGACAGCCGCCGTTGCTGATTTTACACCTCTTAATCCTGTTGATGCTAAAGTAAAGCGTGAAAAGGAAAACTACACTATAGAGTTAACACCAACACAAGATATTGCGGCATCTCTAGGAAAGATTAAATCTGAAAAACAATTTTTAGTAGGGTTTGCACTTGAAACCAATAATGAGGAGCTAAATGCACAAATAAAGCTTGAAAAAAAGAATCTGGATTTAATTGTGTTAAACTCTTTAAATGATTCAGGTGCTGGTTTTCAGCATGACACTAATAAAATCACAATTTTTTCTCGTAGAGGTGAGGTGAAAAAGTTCGAATTGAAACTAAAGTCACAGGTCGCTAAAGATATTGTTGATGAGTTAATTCGGAATCAGAACTACTAGAACTCATTTGATGTGTTATATCTAAACAATAATTGAATATTTCTTTAGTTAGGTTTATAACACTTGACTGCTCATTTGTTTTAATTAACTTTAGTCTAAATTTTTGAAAAATTCGGATATGCGTAAACTATTTTTTCTACTTCTCGTTATACTCTCTGTTTCAAATGTGAAATCACAAGAATTACGATGTAATATACAGGTTGTGAGTCAACAAATTCAGGGGACTAATAAACAGGTTTTTAGGACTATGCAGACGGCAGTGTATGAGTTTGTTAACAATAGGAGTTGGACAGATCATATTTACGATCAGGATGAGAAAATAGAATGCAATATTCTAATTAATCTTACAGA
>NZ_JBFFKR010000266.1:0-4767 GCF_041555295.1 Ancylomarina sp.
GTCTGGATGAAGAACAGCAACTATGCTTTTGTGCAAGGGCTCTTCTTTCATCCTCACTTAAATCTTTAAACCAATCTACTTTTTCTTGAAAAGAAAGGTGATCCAATGACTTTACAGGACATTCCTGATTTCTTTCACCAGTAGGGCAGGAATATAAAATTCCAAAGATTGTAGATTTCCACATAAATTATTATCGATACAGTATTAAAACCATTACTTATTCATGAAACTCATTTCATTGTACAGTAGAGAAGACACTTCCTATTCTGAAATTATCTTGTAAAAATAATGCAGAGAAAGCCCTATGTTTTGGTCACACCACGTAGCCAAAATCATATCGTTTCTCTGCATTACCCAACTAACTATGAAAACTCTTATTTCTTTTCCAGAAATTCACTTTAGCCCTTAAGGCCTTTCAAATTATACCGGAACGAATTACTTGCCATAAAATTCATACATCTTCCATGCATTTTCCCAAGAGTGTATTTCAAATCTGGCATTTTTCGTTCCCAATTGAACATTTTCAACAAATTCTGGATCTGTTTTCTCTAACTTGTTAAGATCCTCATTCATTTTTAAGTATATATTTTTGCCAACTAAAAATAAAGACTCAGATATACCAATCTCCTCTCCTCTACTAATCGTTAAATAATAACGTTTATCCTTAACCTCCACTTTTTCTTTTAATCTATTCAAAGCTGTATTCATCATCTGAGCCGCAGTCTTTTTTTGTCTATCCGTAGAACTTTTCACCTTCTCAAAGTCAACATTGATAAAGAAGAAATATTTTGATCGTTCATACTTATGAACTGCAGCAAATAGATGTTTAGCAGAACTCCCTGAAATCATCACTGAATCTTCACTATGCTTGGCATACAAGCGTTTTTTCACAGCCTTTACCACCTTATTCTTAACAGGATTCTGAACCGAATCACATTTTAAATATTCCAGAAAGTAATAAGGTCGCTCGAATCCATATTTGTTTGCCTCCAGTTTCGCTTCATCAGGACTAAGGACCAGATTCTTCCCAAGCTGATACCATGAATAATTGTCTGCATAGAAACGATCGTTAGCGATCTTCTCCATTCTTAGACTCTCAAGATTCACCTTTTTTGAATTTGCTAATCGTAGCGAATCATTTTCACCAAAAGTATAATTGCTTATCTCAGCATCAACATTGTCCTTGAATTGAGAAATATAAGCCTCATGATTGTATGAATTACAGGCAGTCATCAGCATGAGTGCAACAATAATTAATTGTGAACTTTTCATAAATGTATTTCTTAAGCTTTTTTTACTTTATCCTTGCTACTTATAGCTTGTTCCTTTAAACTTACTTCCACTCTTCCAACAAAGCTTTTGCTTTCAGCTGATGTTCCAAAACAAATCGTACGTAACGAATGTCTACGGAAATTTGTCTGCTCACTTCCGGAAGATATGTGTAATCCGAAACCAGACCATAACCTACCCGATCAAAATTTAATCCGATTAGCTTTCCCTTTTTATTTAAAACCGGGCTACCAGAATTTCCTCCTGTTGTGTGCGCGTTGGTGATAAAACAGGTTGAGAATTTATTTTTACCTAAAGCGACCTCTTTTCTACATAGCTCTGCAAATCCATCAGGAAGAGGATAAACCTTCGGATTCATCTGGTTTTTCTGAACCAGGCTTTCTAAACTTGTCTGGTGAGAATATTGAGTGTCGTCGGTATTTAAACCTTTAACTTTGCCATAAGATACACGTAGAGTTCTATTGGCATCTGGCGATAACTTTTCACTTGCTTTCATTTCCCTGACAGCCTGCACATATCTTTGGTGGTATTTACCATATTCATGTCTGATATCTATGCGCTGACGATACAGCTTCTCTTGGTTAATTAGATAATAACTTAGGCATAAGTTAAAAAGAGGATCTTTTTGAATCGTGACCACATCCGCTTGGGTGTAGTCATTTAAAAATTTGCTCAGTTTCTCCTCTGATGTAAAAACCGATTGTTCAAACACATCATCCATGTATGTCTTAAAATCGCCTTGATACTTTTTACGTGCTTCAACAATAGGAGCCGGTTTTAAACTATCACCGACATTCTCGTCGTACAAACGCACCATAACTTCCAATAATTCTTTCTCCACGTCAACATCAAAATCTTGAAAGAAATTAGAGACCTCTACACGCATGCGTCGCAATTCTTTATTCAATCTTTTCTCATTGATTTTTGTTCGGGAAGATATGGCATTCAACATTTCGAACTTTGCTACAAAAGAGGTGATTTTGGCACCGCTAATGCCTGCTTCGTTCACATAGGCATTTAATTTCTCCAGGGTATCCAATTGCATGCAAAACGATTCAATACCAGGAATCAGATCCTCATATTTTTGTTTTCGCTCATCCGTTGCATTCACCCATTGAGTGAATTCGGCTTCTTGCTTTTGCTTCAACTTTATAATATCAAAACGTTCGATACCTGCCGATTCAGCTTTCCATCGCAACAAACTATTCGATGTCTTACCTTTAACATCAGCATATTTCAGCCACAAATCATCACTCTTACTCATGTTCTTATTGATGATTTCCATTTTTGCATCACGAATTTTAATGGAATGGAAATTGGTGACCTCAACAAGCTGCTTCAAAGCACGGGCTGTTAAAAACTGCTTCGTACTGGCAGGAAAACCAAATACCATCGCAAAATCATCTTCTTCATACCCCTTTAGAGATAAATCCAGTGAATTAGTTGGTTCAATAGGTGTATTGCTTGCAGAATATTTTAAAGACTGATTCGTTGAATCTCCATAGACACGTAGAATACAAAAATCTGCCGACTGACGTGGCCACTGCCAATTATCCGTTTCCCCACCAAATTTTCCTACAGAAAGAGGCGGCATGGCAACAATACGCACATCAGCATAAACCTCATAAACTTCAAGGAAGTACTGAGCACCTCCAAAATAAGGCTTAATCTTCGCTTTGTAATTGGTATTTTTGGTAGCTTCATCAGCGACCTTTTTTCCACGCATTTTCAGCAACTTACCAGTCTGCCTTTCGTTCATAAATTCAGTGCCCTCTTTCAACTGACAGGTTACATCCTCCATACGCACCAATCGAGACAGAGTTAATCCCTTAGCTGGTAGCTCCATTTCTGGTGAACTGGCATAAAACCCATCTTTGATGTAATTCTTTTCAGTGGTGCTGTGCTTGTGTAGATAAGAAACAGCACAGTGATGATTGGTCAATACCAAACCTGTTGAGGAGATAAAAGAACCACTTCCCGAGAATGTTGTTGGGTTATTTGACCTTCCCAATCCAACAACTGCATCCTTCAGGCAAATTTTATTAATATCATAAACATCTTCTGCGGAAAGTTTAAATCCCGCCTTTTTCATGTCTTCTATATTGTATTTCTTCAACAGAGAAGGAAGCCACATGCCTTCATCAGCTTTCGATGGCATTGAAAACAATATCAGGCAAATAATCAATAATTTAATTCTAGTCATGTCAGTTTTTTGCTTGTGATTGGGATTAAACTCTGGAGTGTATGGCTCCTCTCCATCTCAAAAACAAAATGGATAATCCCAATAAATAAGATTCTTAATAGTTCCTTTTCGGATAAAAGTGTTGTCCGTATTTTATCCTTCGATAATGTATTTTAAATAAGTAAAATGCTTTTGGAGTGTTGCATTCCCTTTTTCTGCTTTTTTACTTGCAATTGAATGAATGTTATCTAATTCAGCTTTAACATCAGCCATGGTAACATTATTGAAAGAATGACCACCATCAGCATTATTCTCCTTCAACAACTTTTGCAGCGCTTTCACATACTCAACTTGCATATTTCTCATCCAATGCACGCTTTGTTTTTTATTGGAAACATCAAAAAGGTGGTTTGAAATATCGCTAAGGTATTCACTAACGTAGTAAGGATCTTTAGACATGTTTGAACAGGTAAACATTCTTACTAAAACGTCTCTTCTTATTAGATTATTCACCTTTCCTACCTGAGATTTCAGGATATTCTGATCAAGAGACCCCATTCTACTGGTAAGCTTTTCAGTAGTCATCCAATCGTATTGCGAAAGCAGTTCATCCATCATGAAATCCAGCGCTTCCTTTTGTTTTTTGCGACTAACTGCTTTTAATTTATTTGGATGCTTTTCACTCTTAAAATTAAATTCGTACATCCCTCCCAGGCGAACCTCAGCATGCTTAAAGTACTGATTATATTGCTTTAAAACAGCCTCGTACATTCCCTTTAAATTAAGAGTTCCATATTGATTAGCACCTGTCCATTCCACCAGGTTATCCATGATGAGTTTGGTATTGGAAGCCCCATACTTACCCGCTTTTATCACGTCATTCCCTAGTGATTCCGATAGTACAGAAGGATCTAAGGTTCCATCGCCCATACCATTTTTAGTACCAAACAAGTACATATCATCATGGCTACGATCAGCAATCCACTGGTCCAATACCGCTTGCTCTTTCTGAGGACTTGCTACAGAATAAATAGGTTGATAGGCCCATTTGATTGAAAAATAGTCGTAGGTTCCCAATATAGGAGGTGTTAAACTTGTCACCTTATCGCCGGGTTGAGCAATATAATTGTTTCGGGCATAATCCATGATGGATGCAGCCGTTCCATATTTTTTTGTGAAAGTAGGTGAGCGCAAAGAGTCTACAGGAAAAGCATAGGATGCTCTGTAGTTGTGTTT
Source organism: Ancylomarina sp. (assembly GCF_041555295.1). Taxonomy (NCBI): domain Bacteria; kingdom Pseudomonadati; phylum Bacteroidota; class Bacteroidia; order Marinilabiliales; family Marinifilaceae; genus Ancylomarina; species Ancylomarina sp. The sequence continues at coordinate 4,709 of NZ_JBFFKR010000266.1, forward strand.
CAGGCCTAAGGTATGACCAATTTCGTGTGCTGCCGCATAACGAATCAGTTCACCCATAA
>NZ_JBFFKR010000267.1:0-4735 GCF_041555295.1 Ancylomarina sp.
CATCAAACTGTGAATTCGTGCTTATTTATACAGCTTGTTTTACGTCATTATATATGTCGTATTACTTATTTTTTTTTGTTAAAGTTTATTCATGTTTTATATCAAGTTGGTATAAGACTTCCTTTTGAAGTTTTAACAAGTCTTTAAGATATATGGATGCTATTTAACCCAAAATTGAATTATTTTAGTACTTTAAATAATTGAAATTATAAAACACTATTTATAGATGAATCGAAAAGTCGTTATTGTCGTCTCAGTTGCTCTTATATTAGCTCTGGCTTATGCAGGTATGGAGGGATTAAAGAGCCTTAAAAAGCAGCCACAAAAAGATATAAACCGAAAGAAAGTGCCTTTCGTGAAAGTAGAACAAGTCAATTATCAGGCCATTGCAACAGCTATTGTTGAGAAAGGACGTTTGTTGTCAAACCTGGAAGTGAACTTGAGTTCAGAGGTTCCTGGACGAATTGTAGAAGTTGGTGTTCCTCTAAAAGTAGGACAGCGATTTAAGAAGGGTGACCTTTTGCTTCAGATATACGATCAGGATGCTCGAATGGATCTTCAAGCCCAAAAAAGTAGGTTCTTGAATAAGCTGGCTCAAAGTTTACCAGATATTCGTATCGATTACACGGATAGATTTGATGCTTGGATGAACTTTTTTAATGAGATTAAGCTAGATAAAGACTTACCAGCCCTACCAGAAATGAAATCAGGAAAGGAAAAAGTATTCCTGGCGAGTAGAAACATCTTGGGTGATTTTTATGCTATCAAATCCAGTGAAGTCAAACTTTCGAAATATCGCATTTATGCGCCATTCTCAGGTTCGTATGTTCAGGTTAATACCCAGGTTGGAGCCGTTGCAGGTATGGGATCAAAGCTTGCGAGCCTTATTGAGTCGAGTAAGTTGGAACTGCAAGTGCCTATTGAATCGGAGGATATCAAATGGTTAAGAATTGGCGATCAGGTTGATGTTTTAACTTCGGATGGCGAGAAAGTGGCTTCGGGTAAGCTCTTGCGTAAATCAGAATTTGTTGATGAAGGAACCCAATCTATAGCTGTTTTTGTGGGACTGACAACGAACAATAGCGAACTGTATCAAGGTCAGTATCTGACAGCTAAGTTTAATGGCAAGCTGATCGATCAGGTTATGGAAATACCTCGAAATGCTGTATTCCGCTCGAATAGAGTATTTGTTGTTGAGAAGAATATGTTGAAAGAGAAGCAAATTAATGTGCTTAAGAGAAACGAAAATACCTTGATTTTTAACGGCCTTACTAAAGGAGAACTTTTGGTGACAACAGTTCCTGTAAAAGCTGCTGAAAATATGAAGGTTCAGATTCTGAAATAATCTTAAGTCTTAATTCTCAAATCTAATTTTATGAAGCATATTATATCTCATTTTGTCAGATATCCCTTTTATGGGAAGATGATTATTGCACTTTTTGTTATTGCAGGATTTACCTCTCTGTATCATATGAAGAAGTCGTTTTTTCCTGAAACCGAATCTAAAACAATTACTGTATCCATGGTTTATCCCGGAGCTTCTCCCAAAGAGGTAGAAGAGGGGATTACCTCCCGAATTGAAGATGCCATTCGAGGCATAGTGGGTATTAAAGAAATGAACTCAGTATCATCAGAAGGTTTTGCCAGGGTGACCATCACCACAACAGGTGATTTGAAACTAGATGAAACCCTTGCCGATGTTAAAAACGCTGTTGATGGGATTCCATCTTTCCCGTCAGGAGCAGAGAAAGCCGTTATCGCTAAACTACGATCCACGACTCCAGCTGTGAGAATGGCTGTAACTGGCGATGTGGATCTGTTGACACTCAAGCGTTATTCCGATTTGATTTATGACGATCTGATGCGTTCGAAAAAAATGTCTCAGATTGTGACCTCAGGTTTGCCTCGCTTGGAACTATCTGTTGAGGTTAAGGAGGATGACTTGCGTCGACATCAGTTGACTTTCTCCGAAATTTCAACAGCTATTGCTAGCAATAATATAGATATATCGGGTGGTGTCATTAAAAATGCCGAAGAAGAAATTCTGATTCGATCTCGTAACCGTTCGGTTGATCCGGATAAGATTGGAGAGATCATTTTACGTGCGAATCCAGATGGATCGTACATTCGACTGAGGGATGTTTGCGATATCCATTTTCAATTCGAAGATGTCCCGCGTTCTTCCTATGTCAACTACAATCCTGCCGTTTCAATCCGGGTAAATAAATTGAATAATGAGGATTTGGAGGAAATTTCAATCTTCTGTAATCAATATGCTAAGGAGTTTAATGCGGATCATACAGATGCCAAGTTGGAGATTACTTTCGATTATGTTAATATGTTGCAGTCGCGACTAAACCTATTGTATAAAAATGGTGGTTATGGTCTGGCTCTTGTCGTACTTGCTCTGGCTTTATTCTTGAGTTTTCGTCTATCCTTATGGGTGGCTTGGGGAATTCCGGCCTCATTTTTAGGTATGTTCATTTTCGCTAACCTCATGGGTGTTACTATCAATATGATTTCACTCTTTGGTATGATTTTGATTATCGGTATACTTGTGGATGATGGAATTGTGATTGGTGAAAATATATATACACATTTCGAAAGAGGGAAGAGTCCTCGTCGTGCAGCGATTGATGGAACTATGGAGGTTGTACCCGCTGTTCTCACATCGGTAACAACCACCATGATTGCTTTTACACCCCTCTTACTTGTAACAGGTAATATGCAATTCCTTTACGAGATGGCTTTTGTTGTAGTCTTTTGTCTGGGAATTTCACTTTTCGAAAGTCTATGGGTATTGCCAAGCCATGTCGGGAATGAAAAGGTTCTGAATGTGAGAAAAAGTCATACAGCCTTTAATCGCTTGCGCAATAAAATAGAAAAGGGCATTCTTTATATGCGCGATCGTCTTTATCTGAGCTTTTTAAGAAGAGCCATAAAATGGCGTTGGATCCTTATCTTTCTTCCTGTGGCATTTATCTTTATTACGGCAGGTTTATTTGGTGGTGGTTTTATTAAAAGCACCTTCTTCCCCAATGTAAGTTTCGATACCTTTAATATCAATGTTGCTTATAAACCAGGAACAAATAAGGAAATTACTCTGAAGTCCCTTAAAGATTTTGAAGAGGTTGTTTGGGATGTGAATAAGGAACTTAAAAAAGAATTCGATGAAGATACTGATTTCATAAAATATACGAATTTAACGACAGGATCTGCTTTTAGTGGTCAGGAGTCAGGTCCACATGCAGGAAATATAACGGTTACTCTTCGCGATATGGAAGGTTCTCCTGTTTCCAGCTTTGATATTTCAAATCGAGTAAAGAAAAAGATTGGCGACGTTAATTCTGCCGAGAAGTTTACGATTGGCGCTTTTAATAGATGGGGAGCAGCTGTTTCAGTTAGCCTTTTGGGCAACGATATGGAAGAACTTAATGCTGCTAATATCTATTTTCAGGATGAGCTGAGAAAAATGACTTCTCTATATAATATCAATGACAATAATCCATTGGGAAGCCGTGAAGTTCGATTGAGTCTTAAAGAAAAGGCCTATTATTTGGGAATGGACTTGCGTAGTATTACGGCTCAAGTCCGTCAAGGATTCTTTGGGGGGCAGGCACAGCGTCTTCAAGAAGGTAAAGATGAGATCAAAGTTTGGGTGCGTTATCCTAAGAGCGATCGAGTCTTTATCGGACAAATGGAAAGTATGAGAATCAGAACACCGCAAGGAGAATATCCTTTATCGGAACTGATCGACTATGATATATTACGTGGCCCGGTTAGTATTCAGCGCTATAATGGTGCTAGAGAAATTCGTGTCGAGGCAGATTTATTAGATCCAAACGAACCCGTACCTCCAATTTTGGAAGAAGTAACCAATAATATTCTTCCAGTACTAAAAGAGAAATTTCCAAGTGTACGACCTGAATTTCAGGGGCAAGCTAAACGTTCTTCTGAAGATATTGCAGAAATGAAGACTTATTTCTCTATTGCCTTTATTGCTATCATGTTTATAGTGATGATTCACTTCCGAAGTTTTACTCAAGGGATGATCGTGATTCTGATGGTTCCTTTGGGTATTATTGGTTCTACTTGGGGACATGGTTTAGAAGGCGTTCAGGTTTCTATGCTCAGTGTTTGGGGAATGGTTGCTCTATCTGGGGTGATTATTAACGATGCCGTCGTCTTTCTCTCCAAATACAACTCGAATTTGAAGGAAGGCATGAATCCGGAGGCTGCAGTTCTTGGTGCTGGAAAAGCACGTTTTAGAGCCATTGTTCTAACAACTATTACCACATCAGTTGGTTTGTATCCTTTGATTCTTGAGAATTCATTTCAAGCTCAGTTTCTTATTCCAATGGCTATCGCTTTAGCTTATGGTGTATTGGTTGGGACTTTCTTTATTCTAACACTTTTCCCAATTATCATTCTTGTTTTGAATGATATCAGATGTAAGATTAAGGAAATATGGACAGGAGAGACGGTTGAGCCTATTGATGTAGAACCAGCTATTAAAGAAGCAAAAGTGACCTTAGATTAAAGAGGAAAACAAGGGTAAAGGCTAAAGTAAATAAAGGATAAAGTAAACAAGTGTAAAGGGGAAAGTGAACAAGTATAAAGTAAATAAACCTAAAGTGTAAAGGCGTTTGTAAGTATTCAATTTTCGACCTTTTGGACTTTTTGCTTTTTCAGACCTTTTGACTTTTTAGACTGTTAAATAAAGAAACAATGAATA
>NZ_JBFFKR010000268.1:0-4669 GCF_041555295.1 Ancylomarina sp.
ACGCAACAAGTGGTTGAGATTGTGATTTATTTGAGCTTTTATATCATCTCAGTACATATCTAGCTTACAGAACCTATCAAAGTAATTGCAAAAGCCATCTTTAAAGGTGGCTTTTTAGTTACAATTCCCCTCAGATTACTATTTTTGTCTATTCATTCAAAAAAAATTAAATAAATATGATACTTCATTTAATAAGACACACAAAAGTTAATATCGAGCCTGGTGTTTGTTACGGCCAAAAAGATATTGAACTACTTGAAACTTACCCAGAAGAACTAGAGGTGGTTAAGACGAATATAGCTGATATAAAATTCGATGCTCATTATTCAAGTCCACTAACACGTGCTAAAACTCTTGCTACAGAATTGTTTGGTGATGCTGTAATTTTCGATGATCGATTAATGGAACTGAACTTTGGCGACTGGGAAGGTAAGGCTTGGGACGAGATTAAAGACCCTTTTTTGGATGTATGGATGGAAGATTTCGTGAACAAGAAATGTTCCAATGGAGAATCTTTTGTGATGCTTCACCAACGGGTGGTACAATTTTTGGAAGAACTAAAGGCGTTGGAGCATAATCATATTGCTATTGTAACCCATGGTGGGGTAATCAGAACACTACAGGCAATACATAAGAATATCGAATTAAAAGAAGCTTTTAACGAAGCTCCAGCTGGTTTTGGAGAGCATATTCAACTCGAATTTTAAATTATATTTTAACCTTAAAGCCTGATTACCTGAGAATACTCACTAAGCAATAGGCTAGTCTTATCAATTTTTTAGCCAATTTTGTTTGATTATTTAATGAAATGGTTATTTTTAGGCTTGTTTTTGAGAAACAGAAACAAAAAATAGAAACATAAGAACATACTGATCAGAAAACAGAACACCTTTAATTCTTTCTGAAAATTGAATTAATATTGTATTGTGACCCTGATCAAAAATTTAAAAACCAATTGAATAATATGAAAAAATTAATTCTGACCCTAGTTGTTTGTATGAGTGTTTTAGGTGCATTTGCTCAGGATGCTGTGCAATTGAAGAACGACGGAAACGCTGCTCTAAAAGCTAAAGATTACAAAGCAGCTATCGTACATTTAGAAAACTACTTAAGATTGCCTGAAGCAGCTGAAGATATCAAAACAGTTTATAATGTTGGATATGCCGCTGCTAAAGTTAAAGATTACGCTAAATCGGTTATTTACTTCGATAAAACAATTGCTGCTAAGTATAAGTTATCTAGCTCGTATCTAAGAAAAGCGACTGCTCTTAAGAAATTAAAAAAGTACGACGAAATGGTTGCTACTTTGAAAGTTGGTATTGCTGCAGTTCCTACTAAGAATGCTAAATTGGCTAAAACACTTGCTAAGCATTACTTAATTGAAGGACAGAAAGCTCAGAAAGCTTCTAATTTTGACGCTGCTGAAGCATCTTACAAAGAAGCAATTGAATTGAAGTCGTCTATGAAAACTGATGCTATCGTTAGCCTTGGTTCTTTATACTTCGGAGAAGGTGCTAAGATTCAAACTGCTGCTAATCCTATAGCAAATACTGAAAAAGAGAAATTTGCTGTTGAAATTACAAAAGCAAAATCTTTCTATCAGAAAGCTATTGCTCAGTACACAAAAGCTAAGACTCTTGCTCCTGCTAGAGAAGATATTGATTCTCTATTGAAAAAAGTAAAAGCTGTATTGTAATTCACAATCGCTTAAAATATTAAAGGGATGCCAATGGCATCCCTTTTTTGTATCTAATCTTTTTGAAGAATCATCTTCAAACAATAATATGAATTTCTTAACTCTGCCCCAAATTCTTAAGAACTGAGAAAGTCTTATCGATGGCATCATCATTTACCACAATGGTAAATTCGTTGGTTGTTGAAATCACCTCACGAATATTAATTCCAGCCCATGCAATACTCTTAAGAATATGGTAATAGAAACCGGCTTGTTGTGAATTCACATCTGGTAACTTAAGAGTCACAGCTGATAAATGACCACTTTTGCTCAACAAACTTTCTTCTTCAAAAATGGTTTCAACCTGTTCGGCCAAAGTTTGACTTACAACTAAATTTGATTCAAAAACGCCTTGAACCATGGTATAAAAGAACTCCTGGTTTGGCCCAATGGCTCTAAGTAAATCGGTATGTCTCTCAATAAGCATACTTGAATTCTTATACGTGTAATCTATCAATTGGGAACGAACAATGATATCTCTGACAACAACTTCAGAGCCCAGATGAGAAATTTTGCCTTTCATTTTTGGAATCAACCTATTAATTGACATCACGATGGCCCCACTTTTCACCTCGTCTCCGAAATGTTGCTCCACCTCGGGTTGAATTTTTCGAGCTAAAGAGGAAACATTGATTAATCCTTCAACCAAAGCTTCAGCAAGAAAAGGCTGGTGAGCAATAATTCTTTCTACTATTTGAGAGATACTTAGCATATGTATATATTTTTTTCAAAAATAGACAAATTGTTTAATTTTTCACACCAAATCGTCTATAAGTATCGATCTAACTTGTGATTAAATGAAACCCAGTACATCTTATTGATCTAATCATAAATTGAATATCTTTATCAGATCGTTAGGGGTGCTTGATAATAATCAGGCTGAGATAAAACCCTGGAACCTGATAGGCGTAATTGCAGCGTAGGAAAACGAATCTTTATAGATCTAGTGTATTCATATACACTTGTTCTAACCGTTTCGTATTCTGCGAGCCGGTTTTTTTGTTCCAGAAAAGTTTGAATGAAGAATCCCGTAAAATATCACAAAATGAAAAATAGAAGAAGATGCACTATAAAAAAGTACTAACTATAGCAGGAAGTGATTCAGGTGGAGGAGCTGGTATTCAAGCCGACATCAAAAGCATTTCGGCTTGCCAATGCTATGCAAGCTCAGCCATAACGGCCATTACAGCACAAAATACAATTGGCGTTCGCGATATTCACGCTATTCCTTCTGAAATATTACGATCACAGATCGAGGCGGTTCTTGATGATATTGGAACAGATGCCATCAAAATAGGCATGTTGCATTCACCAGAAAGTATTCAGATTGTTGCCAATTGTTTGGATAAATATCAAATTAAGAATGTGGTTCTAGATCCGGTAATGGTAGCGACTTCAGGGGATAAGTTGCTATTAGATGAAGCCATCAATCATCTTAAAACAGTCTTATTTCCTAAGGTCAGAATCATCACACCTAATCTACCTGAAGCTGAAATATTGCTGGGTAGAAAAATTGAGAAACAGTCTGAATTTAGAACTATTGCAAAAGAATTGGCCAATAAATACCAGGTTTCCGTTTTATTAAAAGCCGGACACTTAAATGATGAAGATTTGATCGACGTTTTGTATGATTTTGAATCTTCAGAAAGTCTCGATTTGGCTTCTAAACGAATTGAGACAAAGAATACCCATGGAACAGGTTGCTGCTTATCATCAGCCTTAGCTTCATTTCTAGCTAGAGGGTTTAGTATCTCAGAATCAGCTCAACTTGCTAAAGCTTATATTACAGAATCGATAAAAGCTGGTACCGATTATGAAATTGGTAAAGGTCATGGGCCTGTTCATCATTTTCATCAATATTGGGACTAATTATTCTAAAATGAATTAAAAACATAAGTTCCCAATACGTATAAATAAAAAACCTCTCCGTGAAGACGAAGAGGTTTTTGTAGATATAAGTATGGACTAATGCTTATGTTCTTTCTTGGTGAAATAAGCATGATCAAAATCATGAACGGTATCATTCAATTTCTTAATCATCTCCATATCGGTGCTTTGCTTGGCTTTCATCGCAAATACGCATATTTTATGCAGAAGCTCAAGTTGTTTCATACTCTTAGCCTTCTTTACTGGATCATCACTCAATTTGACACGCTGAAACATAAAATACTGAGTCGCAATAGCCTGTAATTTATTGGCATGTTCCTCCTTATTATTGACCCAACGCACCAACTGGTTGTAATCTGGTTTTTCTGATGCCGATAACTCAACAATCAGTTTCATACTCTTTTCAATAGTTAGAATATGTTCGTACATCATTTTTACTCTAGCAGCATCGTCGTATATTCCGCAAGGTATCTCACAGTGAGCGTAGGTCTTAACAGAACCAAATCCCATGAACATTAGGCATACAAGAGTCAATACTTTTATCTTTTTCATAACTAATAATTTTGTTTTAAAATATCTAATTAAAATTAATCTAAATAAGCGAGATCTAAAAATTTAAGTCCATCTAATTAGAAGAGATGAAAGCCTTTTTCTAAAAGTATTCTGAATATTTTCAAAGCATTTAAATACAAAGTAGACTACTCTGGATACAAGCAATTCATTTATATTTGTAGCATGAATTCCAAAGCACCTTTTTGTTTAATGCCCTTTATTCATTACCACGTGGGTAATGCAGGATATGTGAAAGCTTGTTGTGTTGCCAATATCACATATGGTAATTGTAACACGCAATTGTTCAATGAAATTTGGCAAGGAGGTGCCATAAATAAGTTAAGGGATAAATTCAAAAATGGGGAATCTGATCCGCGTTGTGCAGTTTGCTTAAAGCTTGAAGAAGCAGGAGGTAAGTCTATTAGGCAAGAGACTCACGAGCGATTTGCATGGGGAAATATTAGCGAAGTTAATCCCTTACCTATCTATTTTGAT
>NZ_JBFFKR010000269.1:0-4563 GCF_041555295.1 Ancylomarina sp.
ATGAACTAAATCACAAGCTTGATCTCTATCTTTCCAAACTTCAGCATACGTACTTTCAGTTTCAGTAAGAAGAGCTAACAGATCTTCAAAAAATGCTTCTGGTGAAAGATCAATATGTGAACTTAGAGTTTGGAACGTATCGATAAAGGTATCTTCTTTTCCAATGAACCAATGCTTTTTAGGAGTATGATCTCTCAAAAATGATTTGATCTTTTTAGAAACCAATGGCCCTCCAAAATTGATGAGTAAATCTGGTTGGAAATTTGGAATTTCATCATCAGAGAAGCTTGTAATCACCCTATCGATACAAGGCAAAAAAGCCTGATCTTGCAGATTTGAGATTGTCTCAGTCAGAACTACAACTTGCTTAAATTTTGCCAACTGACTTAAGCAAGCATTTAGCTTTTCAGTCTTTGGCAGTAGGCCAGCTAGAATCAAAATTTTCTTTGAAGCTTGCCACTCCTGACTCAAACTCTCTTTAGCTTCATTTGAAAGGGCATCTTTAGAAACCAGCTTATTAATGATTCTTTCAGATTTATATTCATTAACCTTTTCACCATAAAGAGGTTCTCTGAATGGAACATTAATATGAACCGGGCCCATTCTTCCAGAAATGGATTTAGATAAAGCCTCATTCATTATTCTATTAATACTCCATAAATCATCAGTGCCCTTGTAAGCAATAGGTAAATGATAGCTTGCTTTTACGAAATTCTGTAAAACATTTACTTGATCTATAGCCTGACTATCATCCTGTCCGATCCACTCTTGTGGGCGATCAGCTGAGATAACGACTAAAGGCAAGCGTTGGTAAAATGCTTCAGCAATGGCTGGTGCATAGTTTAATAAGGCTGTACCTGATGTGCAAACCAAGCCGACTGGCTTGCCTGTTTGTTGAGCAATTCCCAAAGCAAAATAACCAGCACTTCGCTCATCAACTATTACAGGCGTTTCTATTCTTGTATCACGTGCGAAAGAGATCGTTAAAGGGGCATTTCTCGATCCTGGAGAAATCACCACATGCGCCATTCCCTTTGCAACACAAATATTTATAATTTCATTAACACCTAATATATCTGATGTATTTTGAGTCATTCTTATTTTTTTTGATCTGAAATTCTATCATGAAAGCTTACTAGCCTTTATCACTGACAAGAGTGTTTGAGCCTTGTGTTGGGTTTCTTCCCATTCCTTTTGAGGAATAGAATCAGCTGTGATTCCACCACCAACGAATAAAGATAATTGATTTTCTGTTATTTTCATGGTTCGTAAATTCACATATAAAGCAAAGTCTCCATTCGCTTCCAGTGGTCCCCAATAACCAGCATAATATTCCCTGTCGTGGGTTTCAACAGCCTTGATTAAATCTAGTGCCTTTAACTTAGGTAAGCCACAAACAGCAGGTGTTGGGTGTAAAGCTGTTATCATCTTAGCCTTATCCTTAAAACTCAGATTTCGCTCGATCTTAAACTCCGTTTTCAAATGAGCAACCTGTCCTGCTTTTACTGTAAAAGGACCTTTCTTTTCGAATTGGTCAATTGAATTATCTTTAAAAACAGCATCAATATAATCACTTACGAAAGCTTGTTCCTCAATTTCCTTACGTCCCCACTTAATATCTGACAAATTAGAACTCAATACTGGCAGAGTTCCAGCTAGAGCAACTGTTTCTGTTTTATTATTTTCTGATTTTAGTAGTAATTCCGGGCTCGCTCCCATCCACGAGCAAATTCCAGGAAGAGAAACAAAGGAGACAAATGCTTGTGGATAATACTGGCAAAGCTGAACAAACAAAGATGGGCTATCCAGACTTTTATCGTTCTTTTCAATCTGAATTCTCGATAGAATTGCCTTTTGCAAATCCTCTCCTTTTAAAGCCTTTAGAATTTCAGATAATTGAGAGAAGTAATCTGATTCAGAGCTTTCAAAACAAGTGTCATTTTCTTCATACTCGAGCTCATTCTTACATCGATTCAAGTTTTGAATATCTTCTTCATTAATGTTCTCAGAACTAAAACCTATATCCTCACGGATAAACCATGAAGGGTGTTTATCGTTTGAGTCGAAGGGCGCCATCACAAAACCTTGTTTGCTTTGAAGATCAATAACATTTTGGAAACTCATCAAGTTCAAATCCTTCTGAACACCAATATTAATAAAATCTGAATTTGGTAATCGGTAAGTAAAAAATGGAAGATGATTGTTCAAACAATATTTGAGAATACTCTCTATCTTTTCCAAAATAAACGCATCTATCATAGCTGTTTCTTTAACACTACGTTAGTCAATCGACAAATTGAGATGAGTTTATCCTGTTCATTGCAAATATTAATTTCTACAATGTGACTTGTTCTACCCTTATGTATAAACTTAGCCTTAGCCCTTATTGTTCCTTTTTTGACACTTCGAATATGATTGGCATTTATCTCCATCCCTTTCACGTCAAATTTATCCATATCGATATGAATGACAGAAAGAGCTGAGCCCACAGATTCTGCTAAAGCTAAAGTTGCTCCACCATGTAAAATACGCATGGGTTGATAATGCTTAGATGTCACAGGCATTTCTGCAACCAGATAATCTTCACCAAGTTCGGTATATATAATCCCTAAGTGTTCCATCAGCGTATCGGAACTGATCTTATTTAGGACTTGAAGTTTTTCTTCTTTGTTAATCATCTAACAAATATATAACAATAGATAGAGATGGAAAACTCGAATGAAGATTGATTTTAGGAAAGAAGATACTATTGTCAGTTTTATCGATCTGAATTGTTATCTAACAATTCACTTAGGTAACATTAAAATAAAGGGCATAAAAAAAGCCCAATTCACATTGAGCTTTAGAAAGAAAATTCTTATTAGAGAATTAGTCAATTTTTACATTAACGGCATTCATTCCTTTTTTTCCTTCAACAACGTCGAAAGAAACAACATCTCCCTGGTCAATTTTGTCAATCAATCCTGTTACGTGTACAAAGATGTCTTCTTCTGTCTCATTGTTTTTAATGAAACCAAAACCTTTAGTTTCATTATAGAATTTTACGGTACCTTGTGGCATACTTCAATTATTTAATATTAATAGCATCGTAAATTTACTTAATTTGATGAAAAATAATAATTATGAGTCAATTATTTTTAAAAAACATATCTCTTTAATTTAAAAACTATTGCTGGTTATATGTTTTTTAGTCATACTAATAATTTTCATTTAAACCTGTCTTCCTTAATCATTCTTGACCTTAATCAATCTTATTTCTCCTTGCCAAGGCCACTGGTTCCTGCATCAAAAACATATTTCCAATCATTGTGTTTATCTTTCTTCCAAATAGAAACATAACAACCTTTGTAAGTTGAATCTGGCGTTATATACTTATAATAGCCATAAGTGTAAGCCATATCTCTGGAAGCAGATACATCGACGTATTCAGGCTCCCACGTTAAGCTTTGCCCCTCAACATTCTTAGACGAAAATAATGCCTTAATATTTTCATTTCCTACAATAGGATATGAATTATCCCGCAACATAACAGCCTTTGGTGAGGCAAATTTATAAAATGACTCAGCCATCCCATATTCTTGAGAATAGGATGAGAAAGCACGATCCGTTTCAAGGACTTTATTGCATTCATCAATTAAAGAAATTGATTTTCCGCATGACAATAAGCCAAGCAATAATATTGATGCGAATGAGATCTGAATTAAATTTTTATTTGGCATAGCTTTCATTATTTTAGTCATATAAAAATAGTAAAACTTATTCCCATATAGAATAAGTTTTCAAAACTAACACATAATAATCACTCCATGCACATCAATAAACTATCGCAGGAAATTGAAATATCTGGTATCGATAAAAAGCAAATCTATAAAAACAGACAATTTGAATCGCTAATTGTTGCAGTAGAAAAAGGCACGATTGTTCCATCACAACCTGCTCCTGCCGATGCAGGTTTATATCTGATTTCAGGAAAGATAGAATTTGAAATTGCTGGAAAGAAAACGCTCGTTGAAACCGATGATTTCTTCTCATTCTCTGAAGGTGAATTGCATGCCTTAAAAGCTCTTGAAGATTCTAAGTTCATCATATCGCGAAATCTTTTTGAATAAAATGCTTCATCAAAAACAAAGAGAGGCTGTCAAATTAATTTGACAGCCTCTCTTTATTCTTTTAGAACTTATTCTATTCTTCTTCTGAAGTTTCTTCTTTCTCTGCTTCAACTTCGTTCAACATATCGTTTTCCTGAAGAATATTATACCACTGAAAGACTTTCTTCATATCAGAAACATAAACACGATCTTCATCATAGTTAGGTAGAATCTCTCTCATATAAGCTTTCAACTCGTTACTTGAAGATTTGTGGCTGATAGCCTGTCCACCATTCTCTTTTTCTTTGATATTCTTGATTACCTCTTGTAATTGAACATCTCCTTCTTCTGTGAAAATTGCGATATCCTCTAAAGCAGAAATTTTTGAAGTCGCATGTGCAGGCATACGCTTTTTATCGATTAAAGATTCTACGATAAAACCACTCTTTGAGTTTGAAACTAATTTAAACAGACC
>NZ_JBFFKR010000270.1:0-4557 GCF_041555295.1 Ancylomarina sp.
GATAGAAACATGAGTAAACCTAATTGGCGAAGTAATTGATTGGCTGTGCCAGACATTGTCCATAGAATTGGGCCTGTTTTTCCAATTCGACTAAGGATGAGAGCAACCATTAAAACGCCACCGGTTAATCCTAGTGAGAATGTAAAATCATCAGAAAACGAGATTTTAAGTTTCCCAACTAATACGCCTAAGACAATACCAGTTGCAATAGGGAAAAAGTCGGTGTCGGATAATTTTTTTACATCGTTTCCAAAGAGATGACGTACGTTATTGATATTCCCTGTTCCGCAAGCCACAATTAATTTATCTCCAAATTTAATTACGGACTTAGAACTTGGTGCAATATCAATTCCAGCTCTTCTTATTCTTGTAATCCTGGCATTGTAATTTGAAAGAACATTTAGTTGGCCGATGGTTTTATGCACCACATCTTTATTGGTAACCAATATGGTTTCAACAACGTAATCAATACTTAGTGGAATTAGTTCCTGAGTCTCTTCACCAATCAAAATTTTAGCTTTTTCTAGAGCTTGATCAGTTCCAATAAGTTTAATAATATCATTCTTGTGAAGAATTGTATTTGGGCTAGGTACAATTGTTTTCCCTTCATGCATAATACGTGTGATATTAGCTTGAGTCATGGCACGAACCTTCAGTTCTCTTATGCTTTTCCCAACAACCTTTTCATTTTCAACAACAAAATTCCTGTTGAATAGTTCGGGATGTTTTTTTAGATCTTCGTCTTCTAATTGTTTTGCTTCTGCATTAATATCAACGCCAACTAGTTTTGGGTACAAGCGAACGAAAAGAATAACACCAATAACTCCAAAAGGATAAGCAATACCATAACCAATTGATGAAAGGGTAGAGCCAGTACTTTCAATAGCGGCAGCAAGACCTGGCGTACTCGTTAATGAACCAGTTAGTAAGCCCACTGCAATTTTTAGATCGACATCAAAGGCAAAAGAAAGACCTACGGTTATCAAGGAAGCACTGGAGATTAGTACAAAAGCTAGAATAATAAGCTGACGACCATTTTTCTGAAATGACTCAAAAAAACCAGGTCCAGCTTGAATTCCAATTGTGAAAATAAATAGAGTCAATCCAATTTTCTGGATATCGACAGGAATGCTAACACCGAAGTGTCCAAAAACCAGAGCGACGAAAATAACGGCTGAAACATCAAGAGAGATGCCTTTAATTTTAATGTTGCCAATAACGAAACCTATTGCTACTATAAGGAATAGGACGAAATAACTTGACGATAATAAATCCATGGGTATTGCTAATATGAGGTGTATTATAAGGCTGCAAAGTTATAATAGTTTTTTTATAAATAAGAGAGGTAGGTCTGATTTGTATTTCTATCCTTGTGAGAACTTAGATGGATAATAAAAGAAAAAAGCGACTTTCTGATTGAGAAAGTCGCTTGGAATATGAAAATAAGTTATTCTATTTCATCATGAAATTGAAATCGTCAGTAGCTTTTAATTCGTATGGTTCAAGACCATTTTTGAAAATGCGACATTCGCGGTCACCAATTAAACTAAGTTTTCCATCCTCAACTAAAAACATAGTTGCTTCACGCAAACCAGCAACATACATATCCGGATTTAAGACTAAGAATTCATTGATTCTGTCTTCACGTGTTTCTCCTCCGTGCCCTTCAGGATTCTTATCTAAGTAATGAGGATTGATTTGAAATGGAACCAAGTTTAGAGCTTCGAATCCTAGTGGATCGATAATAGGCATATCGTTAGTTGTCTTGATTGTAGGACAAGTTAAATTTGAGCCTGCACTCCAGCCAATATAAGGTGTTTCACCATCAATAACCTTATTACGAATAGCATCAGTTAAGTTAAATTTATGAACCATGTGTAATAGGTTCCAGGTGCTTCCACCGCCAACAACAATCGCTTCTGCTTCTTCAACAGCTTTTATTGGATCTTCGAAATGATGGATTGATTCGATATCATGTCCCACTTCGTTGAAACGATGTTTTACTTTTGCTTCGTAGTCATCGAATGAAACAGTAACACCTGCATAAGGAATGAATAATGCTTTTACTGGTTTCTCACCTAAAAACGCCTTGATATTATTTTTAGGGTAATCTAAATATTCTTCACCTGGATTGGTTGAGTTACTAATTAATAATAGTCTCATTATCTTTAAATTTAGTTTAAGTATTTCTGTTATTAAAAAACATAGATCTCAAATTCATTAAGTAATCAAAACACTTTGATATACTTCAAAATATTAACCCAATGAATTAAAATAAGTTTCGAAAATCTAAATTTAAATATTTAGTAGGGAAAAGCTGTCTTCTTTTTTGACTAATTCTGAAAATCTTCGTTTGCTCAAAGGACGGCGAGGAACTGTAAATGTGAAGGTACTTCCTTTATCAACTTCACTTGTAACATTAAACCATCCATTATTTTTTGAAAGGAAGTCACGACACAGCGCTAAACCAATTCCGGTTCCTTTTTCGTTGGCAGTTCCGTCAGTTGTGAAGCCTTTGTGGATATTCTTAATTTGATCCTTACGCATACCAACACCATTATCGATAACGGATACACTAACAAAGTGTTCTTTTACTTCAGTACGAATCTCGATAATTCCATTTTTGTTGGTGAATTTAATGGCATTTGATATGAAGTTACGAAGTACGGTATGCACCATATTTCTATCACAGAAAACATCAATTTTATTATCAGTTGATGTAAAGATCTTTATGGATTTAATTTTTCCTAGTTCAGAAAGTAGCTCCAAATTAGACAGAATGATAGATTCCAAATCGACCATTTCTAAGCTTGGTGTAATTGAATGACTTTGATTTCTAGCCCAAGCTAATAGATTCTCCAAAAGTTCATATGAATTATCTGCTGAGTGGAATAAGGAACCCAAAAATTCTTTGGTTTCTTCTTCTGAAAGAACAAGGTCATCCTCAGTTAGCAACATTCTAAGCCCATTACTGATGTTTCCCACCGATCCTCTTAAATCATGAGCAATTAATGAGAACATCTTATCTTTTGTTTCGTTAGCTCTTTTTAGTGCATGTTCACTTCTTTGTAGAGCTTCTTTTTTCTCGAACATTTCATCAGCATGCTGATCGGCCATATTTTTTTCGAGCTGTAGAATTTCGCTTTGTTTACGATTGTTTCTTATTCGAATAAAAAGGATAAAGAAACCAACAATGAGAGCAAGTAAAAGAGATAATCCAATGGTGTACTGTCGGAATATTTTAATGTCTTTGGCTTGGTTGTCTTCTGCAAGGCGTTGATTTTCTATGACTTGATTTCTCGTTTCCTGACGAACTTCCAGATCTGTAATTCTATTGGTTTGCTGATCATTAATAATTGAATCTTTGTAGGCTTGTGCTTTTTGATAGGTGCTCAATGCCTCTGAATATGATTTTTGTTTCGTGTAATATTGAGATAGAAAATCATAATAAAGACTATAGAGGCGGTACGATTTTAATTTCTTGGCTATGACATAACCCATATTTAAATGTGAAAGAGCCTTATCGTTCTCGTCATGCTTTAAGTATAAAACCCCGAGGTTTAATTCGAATAAACCAACATTATAGTTTAAGCTATTATCTCGATGATAACTAACAGCTTCTTTGTATACTTTAATTGCCTCAAGAATATTGCCTTTTTCCGTGTAATAAGTACCTAAATCATTAAGAGCATTACAAATAAGTTCATCATCATTTAATTCTTTAGCAGACTTTAAGCCTCGATCTAAATAATCTAAAGCAAATTCATCTGAGTTTTGAGATTTATAATACAAACCCATTAGACTCAAACACCTGGCTAGGCCTCTTTTATTATTTAAATGTTCGAATGTAGCATATGCTTCTTGTGAGAATTTATGAGATTTTTTGTATTTCCCCAGTTGATGATAGACGATTCCTAATTGAAGAGCGATTTCAGCATTTACTTCTAAGAATTTATGTTGATCGGAAAATCGATAGGCATCAAGAAGGTTCTCTAAAGCAAAATCGTATTGATTATTGATATGATAGGCACAACCTAAATAATACATGGCTTTAGCAGCCTCTTCGTTATAATCTAGATTTTTGGCTAATTCAAGAGCATACCTCGAACGTTGAATCGCCTGTGGAGGGTCAAGTTCCCAATAGACACGACTTAATTCTAACGAATTTTCTAATTTGTCACGATCTGAGGTATTTAAGATTAGATTTTTTAGGCTGTCAATTTTTGATTGAGGTCCTGAATTGGCAATGCTTATCTTTACAATAAAACAGAGAATGACGAATATGTAGGTAATCTTTTTCACAAATATAAATGCATCTTTTATATTAGTTCAATCAAATTAATGCCTTCAATCAGATTGGGCAATAAGGTTCTGTTTAAAGTAAGATCAAGAACTAATAGTTAAATTATAAATTGCAATATAGAATATTAATCTGATTTTTTTTGATGTTAATCAGTATAATATGATAATTCACAAAAAAGGAAGAGTGCTACGCAATATGCATAGCACTCTTTTATAGTTAAAGGGCATTTTTAGTTAAAAACGAACTAAGGTTAA
>NZ_JBFFKR010000271.1:0-4509 GCF_041555295.1 Ancylomarina sp.
ATGATTGGAAAAACTGGGGATTTTCTAATACAATTAAAATCAACTTAAAAAATGGCAGCAACGATTTGGGTTTAAAACTTGAGAGATTCAACAAAAATCAAAACATTAAAAATACAGCTGTACTTATCGATCAGATTAGAATTAGAAAAATCGACTAAAGATAAACAATATACAAGCTAATTCAAGATGGCAAGACAAGAGCATGAATTACCAATGGTAACGGAAGATTGGGGATGGAAATATCATCATTTAGGTATTCCCACATCAATAAAGATGCCCAATGAACGTTATATAGCTCAATTTAAATTTTACATCTCCGGATTTACAGAAAGCCCTTTTGGCATAGAATGGATGAGATTTGACCTTGATAGTCCCATGCATGAGCTAATACCATTTATAAAAGAGTTTAGGCTATTTAGGCCTGAAAATTATTTAGGTATAATGCCGATATCTAATTTATTCAATATCTGAAGCGTACAAATGGCTCATACAAATTAGATATCGGTATTCTTAAAACAATACCACATTTGGCTTTTGAGCTTGAAGACTTAGATCATGAACTGGAAAAACATAAGTTCGAACTATTAGCAAAACCCTATTCGCCAATGGATGACGTGAGAGTCGCCATGATTAAGCACAATGGTGCTCCCATAGAACTTATCGAATTTAAAAAGAAAAATCCTGACTCATAAGAATCAGGATATTATATTTTGATTGTAATGGATGTTTATCGAATCGTTTTAAGTGCCTCGCTTACAGATTGAGAAAGATCCTCAAAAATTGCCTCCTCGGCTCCAACACCATTAACAACATGAATTTTATTTTGCTTAGTGTAATATTCATTTACTTTAGAACTACGCTTTTCGTACTGCTCAAGTCGGTGAATAATAATATCAGTATCCGCATCATAAGCTCTTCGGCTAAATGTTTTACCACGGGCTGCCAAACGCTTAATAGATTCTAGGGTTGATACCTCAAGTTCCAAAGCAGTTGTAATTGTCGATTGCATTTTTCTTAACAAGCCATCAAGAATGTAGGCTTGAACGATTGTACGAGGGAATCCTTTAAAAATAAAACCATTTGCATCAGGATGCGTCTTAATCTGACGTTCAATCAATTTAATCGCAATCTCATCTGGTACAATATCCCCTTTTTCAATATATTCCTTGGCACTAATACCCATTTCGGTTCCCTTCTTAATCTCCTGACGCATCAAGTGACCAGTCGAAATATAAACCAAATTGAATTTCTTAGCCAACATGCGTCCTTGAGTCCCTTTACCAGAACCTGGAGGGCCTAAAAGAACCATATTAATCCATGAATGCTCAAGAGTCTGATCAACAACAGAAGTTAATCGTTCAAAAATCTCTCCAACATCTCCCATTCCATCAATAGGATGATAGATTTCCTTCTCTTCATAAAACTCGGCTACAGGGGCTGTTTTAGTGTCATATTCTTGAATTCGAACATTGATCACCTCTTCTGTATCATCAGACCGGTTTTCAGTTTCAGAACGCTTAAGAAGACGATTTTTCAAATGCTCGTTAGGAACTTTCAAACTCAACATACAATCAAGTTTAGTATTCAGTTTAAGCAATAAGCCTTCCAGAATATAAGCCTGAACAGTGGTACGAGGAAATCCATCAAATAAGAAACCATTCACGTCAGTATCAGAGGTGATTCTTTCCTCAATAATCTGAACAATGATTTCATCAGGAACCAATCCTCCTTGTTTAATGATATCTTTAGCTTGAAGACCTAGCTCACTCCCTTCAGCAATTTCTGCTCGCAAAATATCACCCGTAGAGATGTAAGCTAAATTGTATTTCTCAACCAGCATTTTAGATTGAGTTCCCTTACCAGCACCCGGAGGGCCGAATAATGCTATATTTAACATGCGTAGATATTAATGTTTGTTGTCGTATTTCAGCGATCAAAATTAGAAAAAAAAGATAAGCCTACATACTAAATTTACATTTTATCCAAAAATGTAAAGATTGATTTATCATTCACGACTCAATACTCTTCCGAAAATTAGATACGAAACTATCTAAATAAGTGTCGAGTAAGAAAACCTCCTCTTATAAGTTTTATGCCATAACGGAAAACCCACGAAAAAAGATGAAGCAAACCAATAAAAAAGAATATCGGATAAATAGGATTAGTCCAGAATGTATGGTTTATTAATGAAAAATAAGAATAAGCTATAACTAAAATAATACCCCCGAGTAATTCGTATCGCCAAACAATAAGCAAGGCAAACATCATAAGCATATGGGTATAAAAAAGTTTAACCAATTGAGGACTCATATGAGAAGGATCGTCAATTCCAAATTCTATAGCAAACCATGCAAAAAAAAGGAATAGGAACACCCCTAAGAATCGTGCAAGCCAACGAATGATTGAGGTGATGAGACTAAGCATTTATTTGTATTAAAAAAGCATTATTGATATTTTCAAATATAGATTAATAATTAAAGTTTTGAAAGTTTAACCAAGCTTATTCTAAATATTTACCCAGACTTAAAAAATAATTGTAGCAACTATCAGAGTCTATTAAGACATTGAAAGCTATTAATTATTGACTTTCTTCTTTTTTCGCCTTATCTTTTTTATATAATTCATAATTATAAAGAATAGCAGCAAACTATTGGAATGAAACTTAAAAATGAAGCCTTATGAAAGCAAATTACATTTGTCCACACTGCCGAAGCTTTTTAAATGTTGGCGATAAAATCATTATTGCTGCAAAAAATAATAAAAAAGAAAAAGGAATTCTACTTTTGAGTATGGAACTTGGTGACTATACCATATTGAAACATCCCTCTTTTAATATTGAAGAAGGAGAAAAAATTAATATGTTCTGTCCATCCTGCAATTCAAACCTTAAAAAGCATAAGGTTCATAAAAACCTATTTGGCATTATCATGCAAGATGATGAGGATAAGGAAATGCAAATTCTCTTTTCCGGAACTTATGGTGAAAAATGCACCTATCGAATCACAGATAAAGAGGTTGAATCATTTGGAAAGGATGCTGGCAAATATCTCGATTTGGACAACCTCATCTCGATGAGTTAAGCACAAAAAAAAACGAATCCCTGAGGATTCGTTTTTTTATTCTTAATATTTCAAAACCGGCAAGCTTAACTTGTACCGAATACATACCAATCTGAAAACAATAATGCAGATAACCGTTACAAAAAGATTAACCGTCGGATCCACATGCAAATATTTTAAGAATAAGAATAATAAACCACCCACAATGCATGCTACAGCGTAAATCTCCTTACGGAATATTAGAGGAATATCGTTACATAAAGTATCACGAATAACCCCACCCATTACTGCTGAAAATAAACCCATAATGACAGCTAGTACTGGATGAATAGATAGAGAAATAGCTTTCTCTATGCCAATAACTGTGAAAACGCCAATCCCAATGGTATCAAAGAGAAACAGGGTGCGTTTCAATTGCATAATCAGTCCTTTAAATAAAAAGGTTGCAATAACTCCAAGAGTAATAACAAGCAAATAATTCAAATCAGAAATCCATGCCACAGGGAAATTACCGAGTATGAGATCACGCAATGTCCCTCCGCCAATTGCGGTTATAAAACCGGTAAAGAAAGCACCAAACAAATCGAGTTTCTTATTGGCAGCCGAAAGAGTTCCTGAGATTGCGAAAACAAAAGTTCCTATCAAATCAAGGGCGTAAATTACAGACATAGACTCCAATTTAAGATTAAATTACTAAAAATGAGCCTCCCAATTGTATCAGGAGGCTCTTTGTATTATTCTCTTCTTAGATATTTTCTTCGAATGATATCTAAATCACTCTTCGAAAATCATCTTATTTTTCTTCTTGAGCATCAACAACTGCAATAGCAGTCATATTAATCAATTCACGTACAGTACAACCCATAGGCACAACGTGAAAAGGCTTAGCTGTCCCTAGGATGATTGGTCCGATATTCTCAGAATCACCCAGGTCTTGCATCAACTTATAGGCAATATTTCCAGAACTTAAGTTAGGGAAAATAAGTGTATTTACATCTTTGCCCTTAAGCTTGTTGAATGGGAAATTTGCATCGCGCAAGTTCTTATCCATTGCAAAATTCAATAGCATCTCGCCATCAACAGCCAAATCAGGATGATTCTCGTGCAAGAATTCAATAGCATTGTGTACTTTTTTCGGACTACCTTTCTTAACAGCGCCAAAGTTAGAATAAGACAACATAGCCATTGCTGGTTCCTGATTGAATTTCTTAACGGCACGAGCCGTAATCAATGTTGTATCAATCAACGATTCCTCAGTAGGCTCAGAATTCACAGTAGTATCAGCGAAGAACAAAGGTCCTTTTTTGGTCATCACAATATTCATTCCAACCAGCGAATTCATTCCTTCTTCCTTACCAATTACTTTTTCAGCAATATTAAGTGTCTCGAAATAACGGGTTGCATATCCTGAGATAAAAGCATCAGCATCACCAGATTCAACCATAGTTGC
>NZ_JBFFKR010000272.1:0-4508 GCF_041555295.1 Ancylomarina sp.
GGGCATTTTGTTAATACAGATAATTTAAGGATCAATTTCGATAATAGAATCACATCAGTAGGGCTTGAGTTTACCGCCGATATGCATGTGCTACGTCTGCCAATTCCTTTGAATCTGGGTTTCAGACTGGGTTATGAAAATGAAACGAGTGCTGTGTTTGGAAACCTGCTTTTGTCATACAGCTTCGATTTTTAAGTGCAAAAGGATAAAGTAATGAAGGTTAAAGGTTAAAGTTTAAAGGAAAAGGTCACTGAGAGGAGCCGAAGTGATTTAATACCTCAGTCATATCTTAAAAGAAAAGCCATCCCAAATAAAATTGAGATGGCTTACATTATTATTTGAATCCGTATTATTCGCTACGTGTATAAGTGAGCTTATCGCGTTGTTGCCAAGTTTCACCTTTGTCTAGCGATACACTTCTGGTTAAAACAAAAGTATCATCTCCAATTTCGCTAAGTTTAAATTGTGTGTAAGTCTCTTTTTTCTCTACCGAATTATCAAAGACAAAATCCTGATCAGAGAAATTACCTTCGAAAACTTCAAAGGTAGAGGATAGATCGTCTAAAAGAGAGATGCGATATTTCCCAGAGGTTTCATTAAAGGTATAAGTCAACGTAATATCAATAGGGAATGTACGCTCAAGCTTGATCTTTTCCTGAAGAATATTAGTTGCCGTGAAGTCGATATTCGAAACAGTTTGTCCTACGTCGCGCCAAGTTCCTCTGCGAGTCCAGGCTTCCATCTTAACATCCCAATTTCCTTTCAAAAAGGCCAGTTCCTTGATTTCATCACGCTTAGGCATTTCTAATGATTTGGTATCAAAAACAGGATTGATTTCTATGTTTTTAACCTGAATAACTCTATCTCGTTGCCAAAAAGTACGCTCTACAAAAAATGGGAAAACGAGACCTTTAACAGTCCTGAAATCATCGAAGAAAGTTTCAGAAGGAACTTCAGTTGCAA
Source organism: Ancylomarina sp. (assembly GCF_041555295.1). Taxonomy (NCBI): domain Bacteria; kingdom Pseudomonadati; phylum Bacteroidota; class Bacteroidia; order Marinilabiliales; family Marinifilaceae; genus Ancylomarina; species Ancylomarina sp. The sequence goes on from NZ_JBFFKR010000272.1 coordinate 964, forward strand.
AATCGACCCAATTGGATTCGCACTTGTATTCCAAATAGGTGTTTGCATCCAAATACCATTTCTCAACTTTCCCATTAGAGCGCGTCAGCTTCAGAACAAAAACATCAAGACCTTCAAGTTTTTCTTTTCCTACAAATTCCACCTGATGGCCTTTTTGCTTGTAATTGAAAAATGGTGTGGTGAATTCAGCCTTCTGAGCAAAAACATTCTCTTCAGCTTTGTTGATTCTTCGAGCATAATTAATCTCTTGCCAGGGATCAATTGTCCAACCTTTTTTACCATCAAATGCTTCTGTAATTTCATGTTTCCCCAAATAGAAGTTGGCATAATACTCACCAGATTTTGTTCTGTATGCCATGAATTCCTTTTCTATACTAAAGCCAGTAAATTGACCGGTTATTTTTATTGCATCGACTTTATTCCACTTTTCGAGTCCGCCGTGTGCTTCTATATGTTTGGCGATTATTGTCTCCACATTTTCTGCCATAAGCAGGCTAGGTAAGCAAAGAGAAAGACAGACTAAGATGAGTTGATATATTTTTTTATTCATTGTTAGAATATTTAAATTGTAATAAATCTCTTATCCAATTAATTGAACTTGTAACAAGCCATTTCTGTTTGGTTTCTCAGGTAGATCTTACCATTAACAAAAGAAGGAGCAGTCCACGATTTACCTTTAATAGCCTGAAAGCTTCTTTGTTCAGTATAGGCAGTAGGTGTTGCCTTAACTTGTATCAGTTGACCTTTGTCTGAAAGTACAAGAAGCTTATCACCAACTAAAATCAGACTCCCTTTTCCAAAGCCTCTTTTCGTCCATTTTTTTTCGCCGGTTTCAGCAGATATACATTGTAGAGCTGCCACATTGAAGCCATAAAAATGCCCATCGTAATAGAGCGTTGAGCTGTAATCGTTTTTCATGGTAGATGCCTGTAACACTTCAGTAACCGTATTGTTTTTAACTTCTACGATTTCGAAACCAGAGTTGCGAACAGTAGAAATGAAAATCTTATTGGAATCAACTAATGTAGGCATAGCTGTAGGACCGTTCATTTTCATGGTATAAGACCAAAGCATATCGCCTTTGCTGTTGTACGATGATAAGGTTTTCTGATTGGCGAATATGATTTGTGTTTGACCCTCTATTTCAGCCACAAGAGGTGAGCAGTATGAGGCGTTACCTTTGCCCTTAGCCCAAAGCAATTTACCAGTGTTCTGATCGAAGGCTACAAAGGCTCTCTCATCTGTACCACCAGCTTCCATAATAAGCACGCCGTCAACTAAAACTGGAGATGAAGAGAATCCCCAACGAGGAAGTGTACTACCAAATTCTTTAATGAAGTCGACTTGCCACAACTGTTTGCCATCTGTTTTCGAGTGAGCAGTCAGCTTACCATAGCTACTAAAGCTGAATATGGTGTTTTCACCAATTAAAGGGGTTGATCTTGGTCCATCGCCAAAGCCATCTTTATCGATAAAGATAGAATCGATTTTGTTTCGCCAAATTTCCTCACCTGTTTTAGCATCGAAGGCAGCCATATATTCCCAACCGGAAAGGCTATCTGTTTTCTCGCTGAGCGTGGTGTATAGTTTGTCGCCCGATAGGGTGATTTCGGAAAAAGCACAGCCAATGTCTTTTTTCCAAATTAGCTCTGGTGCAGGATCGCCAACCAGGCAATCAGCTATAGTTTCAGCAGAGATACCCGATCTGGCAGGGCCTCTGAATTGCGTCCAATCGTCGCTTTCTTGAGCAAAAGAGATGGGTGCTTGCAGCATTAAGGCTAATGCAAACAATGATGAATAGATTGTTACTTGCTTCATTTTGGGTGTTTCTTCAGGTTTAGAAATGTTGTTTTGTTTTTTCAGTACCTAAGATAAGCATGTTTGCCCGTATGAAGAACTTACAAAATGAGAATTAGATGAAAGGCGATCTCTGCACGATTTATTAGAAAGGAGAAGGGTTGAATTAATTAATCAGTCGTAATTTATAATTCCTAACTCATCACTAATCGTAATTGCCCATTGAAGATAAAAAATATTGCGCAATCATCATAAATTACTTTATTGTGAAAGCTGCCTATCCATTTTTTTCTATTTTTGTGGGTGGATGGACTTTTTAGACCTTTTGATCACGCCTGAGGCGGACTTCGTTTCACTCAGCTTTTTAAACAAACACTAAATTATAACATATGAAACGTTTTATCAATTCAGAAAAAGCACCTAAGGCTATTGGCCCTTATTCTCAAGCTGTAGAAACGAATGGAACCCTATATATTTCAGGACAGATTCCAGTCGACGTAACAACAGGTAAATTTGTTGAAGGTGGCGTAAGAGAGCAAGCAGAGCAGGTGATGAAAAACATTGGTTACATTCTCGAAGAAGCAGGTTATAGCTTTAAAGATGTGGTGAAATCAACTTGTTTGTTGAGTGATATGTCTGGCTTTGCTGTAATGAATGAAGTATATGGTGAGTACTATAAGGAAGATTGTCCGGCACGTGCAGCTTTCGCTGTAAAAGGCCTACCTATGGGTGCTTTGGTCGAAATCGAAACTATTGCTGTGAAGTAATTCACTTTCGTGATGATATAAAGAAAGGCTGCTAATCTGAAGTTGGTAGCCTTTTATTTCAGCAAAGTTCACTTGCCACAAGAGCTGATCTTTTTTTAAAACAATGCCGTCAATGAAACTCAAAATCTACTTCATACTCATCATTAGCTTAGCTTTTGTCACAAGTTCTGTCGCACAAGATTTATTTGAAAAACAACAGATCTCTTTGCTTGAGCAGTGGGATCTTGCAGATAATCAAAGTAATGAGTCGGGTTTGTTTCGAGTGAAACAATATAAGCCGGTTTACATCTTATTGGGTAACTATACCACCGCCATCAATAAACAACCTCAAAGTGATAATCCCAACAATTCGGCTCCCGATCAGATTCCGTTGAAACAGGTCGAAGTTAAATTTCAACTCAGTTTTAAAACGAAGATCTTTAATGACCTAATGGGATCGAAACTGGGTGGTGATATCTGGATGGGCTATACGCAAACATCCAGATGGCAAGTGTACAACCCAGATTTGTCCCGTCCATTTCGGGAGACAAACTACGAGCCCGAAATCATGTATATTATGCCGACACATTACGAAATTTGTGGCGTAAAGGGTCTTTTTGCGGGTATTGGTTTTAATCATCAAAGTAATGGGCGGTCTGATCCTATGTCTCGTAGTTGGAATAGGGTGATTGCGCAAATAGCCTGGGAAAGCAAAAACCTAAGCATCATATTTAAACCCTGGTTGCGCATACAAGAGCCTGCCGACAAGGATAATAATCCGGGTATAGAAAACTATATGGGTAGAGGAGAGCTAATGGCTGCTTATGGTAAAGGACGGCACGACATTAGTCTGATTGCCCGACACTCCATGCGCTTTGGTAAGAATAATAGGGGAAGCTTTCAAATTGATTATGCCTTACAGATCTGGGATAATTTGAAACTCAATGCTCAACTGTTTCACGGTTATGGCGAGAGTCTGATTGACTTTAACCACAAACAAAC
>NZ_JBFFKR010000273.1:0-4443 GCF_041555295.1 Ancylomarina sp.
ACACTTATTCTTTCGCCTTATTTCATCGATTATGAATCAGAAAAGATAGGCAACTTCGTTGATCGATTTAGATATGAATTCAACTGTGAGCCTAACGATTATACATTTAGAGCTTATGATTTAACACTTTATTTCTCAATCGCAATAAAACGTTATGGTATTCGATTCTTCGATCATCTAAATGAAATTAAAGATATTGATTTACTTCAATCGAATTACGCTATCGAGAGCGTAAATGCTTGGGGAGGTTTTGAAAACAGAGGCCTTAAAATGATTAATTATTCTCCCGATTTCCTAATCAAATCACAAAAATTTGAGCCAATAATTAAAGCGCATCAAAATATCGACATATCAAAACAAACAATAAATCAATAATTCGATTCTAAAACATTGATACAAGAAACGCTACCTAGATGGTAGCCTTTCTTGTTTATTGCGGGTAGTTCAGATTCTCTTCGGTGAGATGACTTAAAACCTCCTTATGAAATTTCTTTGCTTCATCTCTGGCACCTTTCAGGTCATGGCTCTTGTAGTTACCACATTCGATTTTATCAGCACCTGGAATTTTATCATCAAATTCAGACATGAACTGAAACATTTCCTGAATGACATCAACAACATCCTCCGAAATTAAATCGCCATGAAAAATCATATAGAAACCAGTCCGACATCCCATCGGACCAAAGTAAATCGTCTTCTTTGCCCAATTTTCGTGATTTCTCAAGAAGGTTGCACACAAATGTTCCATGGTATGCATCGCCTCAATTTCCATTGCTGGTTCCTGATTTGGCAATTTTGTTCTAATATCAAAACTCGTTAGAACCTCGCTTCCAACATTATCCTTACGAGAAACATAAATGCCTCGCTTCAATCTGTCATGATCAACTGTAAAACTGTCTATCTTTTTCATATCATTCACTTTAATAGCAGCCAGAACATACAGTAATTGTAACAGATTTATTTTTGATTAAAATTATGCTTTAGCTAATTCTTGAATCATTTCCATCACCATATTACCAGAATTCACAGCTGCAGTCTCTACAAACTCTTCATACTGAACAGCATTCTCCTGTCCTGCAATATCCGAAATAGAACGGATAACAACAAATGGAACTTCAAATCGATGACAAGTTTGCGCGATAGCAGCGCCTTCCATTTCAACGGCATCAGCCTCAGGAATCAAATCTTTTATTCTCTTTGTTGCTTCAGGATTATTCATGAATTGATCACCCGTAACAATAGTACCACACTTAGTAGTCAAATTTGTTAATTTATGAATCGACTTATCAGCCAATTCAATCAACCGACTATCTGCAATAAAACTAGGAGGCATACCTGGGACTTGTCCATGCTTGTACCCAAAAACCGTACAATCAAAATCGTGGTGAATGGCTTCTTTAGAAATGACGATATCCCCCACCTTCAAATCAGAAATAAAACCACCGGCACAACCTGTATTTATGACAAAATCTGGAGCAAAATTGTCAATTAAAACTGCCGTTCCAATTCCAGCATTCACTTTTCCAATGCCCGATTGCAACAAGACAATATTTACACCATGAATCTGTCCCTTATAAAAAGTAAAACCAGCTTTATTGATTGCCTCTCTGTTCTTCAACTCATCACGAAGCCGGGTCACTTCAATTTCCATTGCTCCTATTATGCCTATAATCATTTTCTTCTTTTTATTAATCGTCCGTATTTAAAGTCTTGCAAAATTAACAAAGGAAACCGGATTCTTAAATTCATGATCAAAAAAGAATACCTTTTCAATTCATCCTATCATTTAGTATTAAATGCCAAACATTGATTATTATCAGTAATAATCGTACTTTAAAGCTCAATTTTAACTAGTGAACAAATAACAACTATGCTTAGTAATTCCATTTATAAATATCTACTCGATCTAAGAGAAAACAACAATCGAGATTGGTTTCATGCCAATAAAGCTCAATACAATAAGGCAAAAGAAGATTTTGAACTTTTCGTGGAACTAAGTATTGAGCAAATTAAACAAATAGATCCTTCTGTTGCAAGCAATAGTGCCAAGGATTGCATTTTCCGAATATTCCGTGACGTTCGATTCTCAAACGATAAACGTCCCTACAAAACTAATTTCGGTGCATTTATAGCCCGTGGTGGTCGCAAGTCGAGATACGGAGGCTACTATATTCATATTGAACCAGAACAATGTTTTCTTGGAGGTGGATGTTATATGCCCGAATCAAAAACTTTAAAAGCCATTCGAGAAGAAATTTATCATCATCCTGAAGAATTTAAATCTATAATTGAGAACCCGCAATTCGTCAATCATTATCCAGAACTATATGGTGAGAAACTAAAAACTGCTCCTCGTGGCTACGCTAAAGATTTTGAACATATTCACCTTTTAAACTATAAGCACTATGCTGTTAGTAAAGCGATATCTGATAAAATTGTAACTTCTGACCAATTCCCACTTGCCATTCACGAAGCTTTTGAAGTATTGCACCCTCTCAATCAATTTTTGAACGATATTATCGAAGATTTATAATTTTAATCTAAAAGCTATTTGGAATTAGTATCGATAAAAGAGATATTCGCAGTATAAAATCAAAACTGAATTATGAGTCAAAACGGGAATAGACTTAGTGGAGAAGAATTACACGAACTAGGCATTAAATGGGTGTACAAACACATAAAAGATGAATATGAAATTCTTTCTGTGAATGTCGAATTTGAAAAGAATCCTCAGATTCTAGCACGTAAGGATGAAGACATGTATTTCATTGTTGTAAAAACAAGCACCTACCCCGATTTAGGTTCGCTAAGTCCTAGTGCCGCTGAAGAAATCATCAAACATGCCGATAAGCACAAGGCAAAAATATTATTCGCAAATGTAGGTGTAGCCAATGCCGATGCTAAAGATGATTCAGGTATGGCATTTCCTGAAAAAGGAGGTCAATATTACATCAATTACAATGGTTTAAGTATTGAACCTAATATACTCATGCAGCCCTAAAATATTTTGCCATGCAAGATGATATTCAGAAGAAAAGACACGAATATACATTAAAACAACTCAAGGATGAAGATGTGGACGTGAATCCATTTATTCAATTTGACACTTGGTTCAAAATAGCACTTGAAGCTAATTTGCCTGATGCCAATGCGATGACATTAGCAACGGTCAATTCTGAAGGAAAACCTACCGCTAGAATCCTATTACTCAAAGATTACTCTGATGATGGTTATTGTTTTTTCACAAACTACCAGAGTCGAAAAGGCGAAGATTTAAAACAAAATCCATATGCTGCGATGGTATTCTTTTGGCCTCAATTAGAAAAACAAATTAGAATTGAAGGTCGGGTTGAAAGATTAGAACCTGAATATTCCGATAAATATTTCATGGAACGCCCCGTGGGCAGTCGCCGTGCTGCTGCAGTGTCTCCTCAATCTTCAATTTTAAAAAATAGAACTGATTTAGAACAAGCTGTTGAGGATTTCGAAAAAGAGTATGGTGAAAATTTTGAACGACCTGATTTCTGGGGAGGTTATAAACTTATACCTGAAAAATTTGAATTTTGGCAAGGTCGAGAAAACCGTTTAAATGATAGAATTGAATATGTTCTAAAAGATCACAACTGGATTTCTCACCGCTTAGCACCTTGATTTACAATCTAACTAGAAAAAGCCTTTTAATTAAGGCTTTTTTTGATTCCTACGAGCTTGAAAAATCACTATATTGTGGCTGACTTTCACTCAAATAGGACTTCTATAGAGTTTAGAATCTAACACTTCTTATTTATTAAAATAAAGATTACCTGACTAAATATGAGCATTTTCAAAAATACAGCTGAAAAAATTGCCCGGATAATATTAAACAACTTGTTAAGAAAACATTCTCGACGTGTAGAATTTCACAACATGAAGAGTGCCAATCATATTGGAATACTATTCGATACAAATCAAAAAGAAAATAATAGTATCGTTAGTGACTTTTATAGGGACTTAAAGGACCAAGGCTATAAAATAAATGTTGCAGGTTGGTATACTGGAACCGATATTCCTAAAAAACCATTAAACACCCTCGATTTCACTTACTTTTCTGAAGTGGACAGTAATTGGAAAGGCATTCCTCATACACATGAAATATCAGAGTTCTTTAAACAGAAATTTGATATTCTATTTGTTTTAACTCAGTCAGAAGAATTACCGATACAATATTTAGTATCTCTATCACCTGCAGCTTTTAAAGTCGGTGCAAATGCTAATAATGCTGATTACTTAGACTTTATGATTGAATTGAAAGAGAATGGATCAATAAAAGAGCTTATTCAAAACAGCATTAGTTACTTATCAGAAATCAAAAAAAACTAAAATATAATGTCACATCAATTTTCAGGAACTGGAGTCGCGATTATTACTCCTTTTCACACAGACGGGAGTATCGATTTTAACTCT
>NZ_JBFFKR010000274.1:0-4442 GCF_041555295.1 Ancylomarina sp.
AAATTCATCAAGCAAGTTTATAAGTTTGGCGTGATGCGCCCAGTTCTAATTAAATGGTATCCTGATAAGTTTAAATTAACCTACACCATACCTGCTTTATTTTTGCTTGGCAGTTTATTATTAGTGATTTTGGCAGCAGCTATCAGCCCAATATTCCTGAGTCCGCTAGCTTTTTTAGCTAGTGTTCTATTTATAGAATCGATGATAAAAACAAAGAGCCTAAGCATCTCACTATTGGCTGTACTGGCAAGTTTTATACAGCTCTACAGCTATGGCTATGGTTTTATAAAAAGTGCTATTCTAATTCTCGCACTCAAGAAGGAGGAACGAATCGTTTTCGACAATTTCTTTTTCGACAAATCGAAACGACCTAAGGAGTAACAAACATCGTATAAATCCCAAGTCATAAGGCTTGGGATTTTTTAATCCACTTAGGACTCTTTCTTTTTAAATGTATAAGAACGCCCATGCTTTAGGCTACAATATTGAGATATTTACCTAAATGCTAGTCAAACATCAGTCCTAAAATCTGTGAAAAACTCCCTGCAGGCTGCAGCGAGCTTTAGATGACCTGTATGAACCTTCCTGCAAGCTGCAGCAAGCTTTCGCTACTTGGCGATTCCATGCTGCACACTGCAGGAAGGAGACTGTTCGCAAAACTGAGCCTGAGAATCGTAATAATTAATTCGCTAACTTTAGAATTGAAAAATAAAAAAGAAACACTATGGCTCAAGTATTAATAAGTGGCGGATCAGGATTAATAGGTAAAGCGCTTTGCGAAAAGTTGCAGGCTAAAGGCTATGATGTTGCTATTCTTAGTCGAAGCAAAAAGAATAATACGCCATTCAAAACATATCTTTGGGATCCAACGAATAACCAAATTGATCCTGAAGCAATCGCCTCATCTGATTATATCATCCACTTGGCGGGAGCTAATATTGCCGAAAAGAAATGGACCCCTTTACGAAAGCAATTTATTCTTGATAGTCGAGTTCAATCTGCAAAGCTCATCTTTAATGAAGTACGAAAGCAGAAAAAAGAACTGAAGGCTTTCATTTCTGCATCAGCAATAGGTTATTATGGAGCAATAACATCTGATAAGGTTTTTACTGAAGAAGACACTTTTGCTGATGATTTTCTAGGACGCACTTGCAAAAAATGGGAACAGGCAGCTGAACAATTTCAAACACTAAATATTCGAACAACAATTCTTCGAACAGGGCTTGTCCTTGATAAGCAAGGAGGCGCTTTATCAAAGATGAGTATACCTATTAAACTAGGCTTAGGCTCATCTATTGGGAATGGCAAACAATACTTGCCTTGGATTCATATAGATGATCTTTGCGGGCTTTATATCAAAGCCATTGAGGATAATCAAATGAAGGGGGTTTTTAACGCTGTAGCGCCAGATTTTCAGACAAACAAAAGCTTTACACAGACATTAGCTAAAACTCTCAACAAGCCCTTCTTCTTACCAAACATTCCCGAATTTGTATTAAAGCTAGTATTGGGCGAAATGTCAGTTCTTCTTTTAGAAGGAAGCCGAGTATCGGCAGACAAACTTATAGAGAATAGTTTTGTTTTTAAGTTTCCAAATCTTGAATCAGCTTTGAAAGATCTACTAAAATAAAAAAGGCTATTTCAAATAAATGAAATAGCCTCTCAAAAAATTTGGCTTAAACAGATTATTGCTTTACACGCTCAACATATTCTTTGTTACGTGTATCAATCTTGATCACATCACCCGTATTGATAAAAAGAGGTACCATAATCGTAGCCCCAGTTTCAACGGTTGCAGCCTTTAGCGAATTGGTCGAAGTCGTATCTCCACGAAGACCAGGCTCTGTGTAAGTCACTTCCATTGCTACGTGAGTTGGTAACTCAACGTAAAGAGGCGTTTCCGTATCAGCGTGAATTACAGCCTCAACACAATCACCTTCTTTTAAAAGATCAGGAGCATTGAATAATTCTTCCTCCAAAGCAATCTGCTCGTAAGTTTCAGTATGCATTAGGTTGTAACCCATATCATCCTTATAAAGAAACTGGTATGGACGACGCTCGATACGAGCAACGTCAATCTTTAAACCTGCAGTGAAAGTATTATCAATCGTCTTACCTGTTTTTACATTTCTCAATTTAGTTCTTACGAAAGCTGGACCTTTACCAGGCTTAACATGCTGGAATTGAACGATCGTATATAAACCAGTCTTAAAATGGATACACATACCATTCTTAAAATCTGCAGTACTTGCCATGTTGTTATATATTAATTAAAAATTATCCTTTTAGATTTCCTAGCAAAAGTAAGGGAAAGTATCCTCTTTGAGAAATATTATACAGATATTGTGCGTTTTACATCAATCCCATTTCATTTTCTAGCTGATAAAGAGTTAAAGATCGTTTGGATCAACCGTCATATGGGGAAAGTTAACGAGATCGCAACGCAAAGAACCTATAAACAAATCAAACTGAACTCGAACAGGAACTTTATTCTCATCGGCTGAGATCCATATATGCATATCATCTTGATTCTTGAAGGCTCTTCCTGTTTCAACTACTGGAATAAACTTATAACACTTAATCTTTCCAATTTTGCTATTGATGGTTTCGTAACCCATGAATTTGAATTGCAATAGAAAGGGTTCATCTGCAAAGTAAGTATCAATCTTTAGATTTTGACCTATAACCAAATCGGAATTGAAAAGCTTTATTCTTGCAAAATAAAAGGCTGATAAAATATCATGAACCCCTTTAACGACATCATGTTCTCCAGATCTTTTACTATAAACCTTGTTCTTTTCCCTATCAAAAACAAGCTCGTTATAGCGTTTATAGTTACCCTCTTTGATGTCTCTAATCGCCTTTATGGGTAACAAGCTTTCCTTATCTACAAAACTCTCGTAAGTATTTCTTACGTCAAATAACGAATTTGTAAGCCCAGTTGTATGTCCGCTCAAAATCAGATGATGAATATCTTGTCCTTTATAACGTTCTGATTTAAGCTTCAAGCTTGCTTTTCCTCCTCTTATAAATCCATAATGGATAACATACTTAAGATGTTCTATTTTTTTCGCAAGCACAGTTCCTCCTTCGGCAAAAGCTGAAAAAGAAAATAAGAGAATAAATAAAAGGAAGAAGTATCTATTTCGCATAAGCTGTCGCTTTAAAGAATATTAAGTCATTCAATATCGCTATTTCAATACAAAAAAACGAATGCCTTTAAAAGATATTTTTCTTAGGAGTCGTTGCAACAAAGTCTTTTAGGTAAAATGGTTCGAAGTAAGCAACATCTTCAAATACCCCATTCTTGAATTTTGCTTCAGATAATTGAAGCATTCCAATAGCTGTAGGCGTAATATCATCAACAAAAATTGCATTCTGGCTTTGAAAACTTGATTGGCATTTTGCAGAACCATCGCCAAAAAAAACAATCTCACTTTTATCCAAGTCTGAGGCAAAAGATTCCCCATCGATAATTTCAGCTGAGGTCTTACGAATTTCTTCGTTTTTATAAGAAAAGAATGCCGTATAGACTTCCATTCTTCTAGCATCAATCATCGGACAGAAAATACTGGACTCAGGATCTCCTAATTGAGAAATAATAGCTTTGTTCTTTAATAAAGGAGCAGTCATAGCTTGCAAAGTGCTTATAGCGATTAGAGGAAGGTTACTGCCATAACAAATACCTTTTGCAGTAGAAACACCAATACGCAAACCCGTATAAGAACCAGGTCCCATACTTACGGCAATTGCATCAAGATCATTAGGCGTAAGCTGATTCTCTTTTAGGATACTATCAATAAATACGGTCAGATGAGTCGCATGATTCATTCCCTCTTTATTCTCTTTATAGGCAAGCAACTCACCATCTTTTCCTAATGAAACAGAACAAACTGCAGTTGATGTTTCTATATTTAATATTAAAGCCATTGTCTTGAGTAATTACGTATGAATCTATTCCAGAATCATCCTTTTTTTTGCTGTAAGGCGATTAGTATTTATATACACTTAATGATGGCAAATTTAAGCTATAAAAAGGGAATTAGAAAGAACCTTTACATTACTTCATCTTATGCTACCAATAAAAAAGAACTCCGATTCGAAATTCATCGAACCGGAGTAACTAATCTTACTTGAAAACTTGACTACAAACTGATTTCGACTCCATTGTAGAAGTCTATAATTTTTGTCCTAAAAATGTATTCGTATTTGGCTTGTAGCAAATTCGATTTCGCTTTTAGAAGATTATTCTTGCCCTGATTGTACTCAACCGAATTAACTAAACCTAAATTAAATTTCTCTTCGGTATAACGGAATGCCTCTTCAGTAGAAGAAACAGCCGTTTCACTTGAGAAATATTTTTTCATTGATGCAAGTGCATTCGCGTGAGCTTGTTCTATTTCTTTTCTTAAGATATTCTTAGTATTATCTAAATTCAATCT